>JAFLCC010000007.1 GCA_017302835.1 Deltaproteobacteria bacterium
ACATGGAGTATTTTAAGCTTAAAATAATGCAAAAAGTTGGCTACCTAAACAGCCGTTTTGCCCTGCAATGGAAGTATGACCCTGAATCCAATTAAACCCCTATCCCCACAAAAAGAAGAAAGAGGCATTGAATTGTTTAATCCCATGACACCGCTATGCCTAACAAAGTCACTTTTTTAAGAATCTTTTTTTCTTTTGAAAGGGTGCTTAGGACTACTAGGACTTTAATATCCCTTTTTTTACTTAAATTTATTTTAGTTAACAACTCTTACTTTTCATATTCTAATTAGCTCGTGATGAAAAAAAATCTTCTATTCTACGGCTTACTTCTTTTTGTTTTTTCAACTAACTTTGCAGCGGCTGATGTCTATGAGGAACTCGCTAAAGCTACAGGTGGTAAAGTAAACAGAATGACAAAAGAGGAATTCCTCAATCAAACTAATGATGGGAAGCACCGATACAGTTTCTTACAAAATGCTGTTCCCATCGTAATGCAATCAATCCATATTACGTCTAATG
The DNA here is from genome assembly GCA_017302835.1 of Deltaproteobacteria bacterium. Classification (NCBI taxonomy): domain Bacteria; kingdom Pseudomonadati; phylum Myxococcota; class Myxococcia; species Deltaproteobacteria bacterium. The sequence continues at coordinate 520 of JAFLCC010000007.1, forward strand.
AGAAAGTTAAGCTCGCTTTTCCAATAGATGCTTTTACTTTTGGTAGCCTTGTTGTAGAACTTACAGGTGAAAATGTTAATACTGCCACCGCAATGACTCTTATAAATCCTAGTGGGACGGCCATTCAGCCATTGCAAGAATCTGGTGATCCAAAAATACCGGTTTTGGTAAACCTTTCTGCGAGTCATACCGCTCTTATTGTACCAAACCCCAAAGAAGGTAACTGGCCATAATCACCCTCGATGCTTTAAATAAATTCTTGTTCAGCGATAACTATCGAGTTCAGAGGCACGTCGGTTGCAGCGACCCACTGTAGAGGTATAAAATGAAAAAGCATGTTTCTCTCTTGTCTATAGTTTTGACAACCTTATTGCCTATTTTGGCATATGCCTTGGATTGTAGAGATCTCTATTCTTCTAAACCTCGATTCATAGTTCCAGTTTTGGGTGAGCCAAAGGTTCTGTCGGATTCTAATACATTTCGACCAAAGGCTGAATACATCGCTTCAACTGCTGGTTTTGTGGGTTCTGAAAAAATGTTTACGCAGGTTGAAAAATTGGCTTTTTTTAACTCAGGAAAGATTAGCCGTTTGGACATCATTGTTATCCAGGAATCTGCGGATGCAAATAAAAATAACGGATGGCCGTATGCGAATAATGTACTGACCATTATTAGTGATATTAATGTAAATAACGATAGGAAATTTGTAAGTTTCGAGGCTTATGACTATACTTCTAATCGAGTAAAAGCCGTTAAAATTGATTTAGAAACTGGGAAAATGTTGCAAATTTCTTTCAAAAAAGTGGCTCTGGAGCAAAAAACGGACAAAACGGTACGGGAAAATAACTCATCCTTTCTAAGATCTTTTGAGCTTAGAGGATTTCGGTGGTTAGGAAACAATCCTAATCTTCCCGAAATTTATAATCAACTAAGACCAGGAGATGAACTTGTGTTTGAAGATGATCATGGTCAAAGGCGCCACTGGTTAATTGAAAAAGATAAATGGGGAAGAAAGCGATTTTTAGATGTCGACAACTTTGATGCAAGCTACCACTATTCAAGCTTGAATTTTTTAGGTCCGATCCACGAGTTGAGTAACAAAAATTTTGAAAAGCTAGAGACGGCTCAAAATATTTTACTTAGAAAAAATGCAAATCCCCCAAAGCCTTTAATTGTTGATAAGGGGTGGGAATCAGAGGCTAATCGAATTAACAAATGGTTAAGAGACGCCACCACCACTTGGTTATCAACTAACCTAACAAAAAGAGCTGAAACAAGTCCACAACTTGTTGTGGACGAAATGGTCGCTGCACAAGCGGCTCAAGCGATTGCTAAGTGGCAGGACGTAATGGGAGATTTAAATAATATCATGGCTCTTCGACAAATGAACAATACGAGTAAATATAGTCAGCAGCAAATTGGGATCAGAAGTATCTACAGGGCAAGCGAAAGTGGTAGCATGCCAAGACAAGTTTTAGATCTAAGTTCGATAAAAAACGTTCAATTGAATTTTGACTCATATGCTAATGGCAAATCCATGCCTGAAATCCTTCGTGCAAAAATTTTAGTTATTGATCCGACAACTAATCAAGTTCAGTTACAAGTGAATACAAGATCAAGAGAAGAAGCTATAACACTTTATGCTCATCTTCTAGAAAGTGCCTATGGTGAAAATATCGATTCAGCACTTCATATCAATAATTTGACAGATTTTAGAATCGATTTAGATCTTCTACGGACACAAAGTCTTTTGGGGAGTAAAGTAAAAATAGGGGTGGAACCTAATCATGAGCCGAAACAACCTGGATTTTTAGCATCAACCCAACCACAAAGCGACGGAAGCTATACCCTCAATATAAACTTTTTCGATGGGGTTTGGTCTGGCAGTGATAACTCTGCATTAATAAACGGTTTAATTTGGGGACATAATCTTCGTCGGGAGTAGCCAAATCCTGAACAAAAAGTCCTCTCTGAATTTAAGAGACTCTAACAAAATGAAGCCTCCAAAAAATTCCGTGAAATTAAGGTTTTTTGAACAGACCATTTTTTTCCTTTCGCCATTAGCAAAATGGTCACTATGTCAGAAATCTATACATTCACAAGATAGTAAATACAATCAGGATCTTTTAGGGGTTGGTGTTGAGTTTGCTATAACAATTAAGGTCACATTAAAAAAGTAACCTAAAGAAGTCTTTATGAAAAAAGTATTAATGACCTTAGCTGTATTGGCAGCATCGACCTCTGTTATGGCCCAAGATACTGACAATTGTTATACGATGGAAGTTCCCCCTTTGATGACTGTGTTCGGCCAATCGCCAAATCAGAAAGCATATGTGCAAATTTCATCAAATGATCAAGATACATTAGTTAAAATTCTCACAAAAACTAAAATTGGCAACTCTATGTTTGCAAGTAGGTGCACATTATCTAGAGGGGATATTTTCTGCGATGAACCTTTTGCTGGTAAGGGATCTGTTCAAATCCTTAAAGTGGAAAAAACTTTGACTTTGAGTAAAGTAGCATTAGCAATGGAGACGTCTAGTGTTAATGCCACTAAGATTTTAGGCACGCATCAAAATCTAAAATTAAACGATATTTCCTGCCAAGAATTAATTAATACTTTCAGTAAATAATATAAATAAATAACAAATCCAGAAGAAATAAAAAAAGGGCCAGAAGTTAACATTCGGCCCTTTTTAACTTTACCATAAAAAGCAAAAGCTCACTAATTACACCGATTCCGTTCTTTCAAAGCATGGCTGCAAAATCCCTCAAAGAGTTTAGCTATCAAAGACATTAACCAGAAGAAACCCTTCTTACATTTCTAAATCTAGTAGAAACCGAGACCGGCTAACCAGCTTTAAAGTCAATATAAGGGGATCACTGCATTCCTTGAAACTAGAGTATTATCTTTTTAGAATCTGATTTTAAAAATTAATTTTTTCGTTGCGGCAGAATCGATAATTACTAGACGTTAGAAAATGAATCCCTTACACTTCGCCAATGACTTGGTTAATCGATTTACTCACAAAAGAATCCGTAACTCATTCCATATTAGTTTTATCCTTGATTGCTGGCCTAGGCTTATGGCTCGGGAGCATTCAAATTTTCCGTTTTAAACTGGGCATTGCCGCTGTGCTTTTTGTCGGACTCGGTTTTGGGCATTTGCATTTCACTCTGGATACGCATGTCATTGAGTTCATCCGGGAGTTTGGACTTATTTTATTTATCTTTACTATCGGAACTCAGGTGGGACCTGGTTTTTTCTCTTCGCTTCAAAAAAATGGCCTTCATCTTAATTTACTTGCGGCCAGCATTGTTATTCTAGGCCTTATCGTTACCTTTATTATTAAAAATGTTGCAGGCCTGGATACCTCGGTGATGATTGGCCTGTTTTCTGGAGCCGTGACCAACACCCCTTCCCTAGGTGCAGCCCAGCAGATGATCAAAGACGTACTGCCTGATCAGGCACAAACACCAGGACTTTCCTATGCTGTGGCTTATCCCTTTGGCATCATAGGGATTGTCTTAACTATGACTCTGATTAGGTATGTTTTTCGAATTAACATTCAGGGAGAAGTGGCAGAAATTTTAAAAAAATTAAATACCAGCGCCAGCAAACTTTCAACTCTGAATATCCTCGTTAAAAATCCAAACATCAATGGAATCATGATAAAAAAAATACCGTCTCTTAAGGAAAGTGGTATTTTAATTTCTAGAATTCAGCATGGAAATTCTGTTTGTGTGGCTACAGCTGACTCCTTAATCCATACAGGAGATATTCTTTTAGCCATTGGAAAAAAAGAACAACTTGAAAATATTCAGTTGATCCTTGGCGAAGTCAGTGACATTGATTTAAGGACTGGCTCCCACACTATTTCAAGCCAACGCATTATTATCACCCAACCTCAAATAGTTGGGAAACGCCCCAGGGAATTAAACTTGTTTCAACGTTTTGGAGTCACCTTGACTCGCGTTTCCAGAGCTGAAATTGAATTCACCCCCACTGCCGATTTTCAATTTCAATATGGAGATCGTGTGATTGCCGTTGGTGAAGAAGAGTCACTTAAAAAAGTAGCCCATGAGTTTGGTAATTCCTTAAAATCGTTAGATCATCCACAAATTATCCCCTTCTTTTTAGGAATTTTTCTGGGAGTTGTGTTAGGAAGCATGCCCTTTTTCATTCCGGGAATGCCCGTTCCTCTGAAACTGGGATTGGCTGGTGGTCCTTTGATCATAGCGATCTTAATGAGTCGCATTGGTCATATTGGGAAAATTATTTGGCATATGCCTGAAAGCTCCAACCTAATTTTGCGAGAGTTTGGAATGATTTTATTTTTGTCCTGTGTCGGTTTGAAAGCTGGAGAAAAATTTTTTGATCTTCTTATAAATGGAGACGGCCTATACTGGATGGCCTTGGCCGCCCTCATTACCTTGATTCCTATTCTTATTGTTGGTTTTTACGCCAGGTACTTCATGAAAATGAATTATGTCACTCTTTGTGGGCTTCTTTCCGGAAGCATGACAGACCCTCCTGCCTTGGCTTTTGCTAATAGCATGACTCAATCCGATAGTTGTGCCATCTCCTATGCCACCGTGTACCCGTTAACAATGTTTCTAAGAGTTATCGGGACACAGATATTTATTTTGCTCTTTTTATAAGGGAGTTCATTCGTGACTAGCTTCTTAACTAGGGCGTGTTTGCTTCCCAATATTGAAGTCTTGATTTCAGTTGTTCCATCGCCTTGGCTAGATCCGATGTTTTTTGAGTTTGAATCTTGGATTGCTCTTCAACTGAGTTCACAACCACTTCTTCTTTTTCAATTTTAAAATCTTGATTCACAGACAAATCGATTTTTCTTAGTAGGGTCCGCATCATCTTTGGATCCAGTTTTTCTTCAATATTAGTATCCATCGGAGCCAAGAATCCATCGATTTTATATGATATTTTGGATTTAAAAGGAAGGAGAGCTATAAAATCCAGCTTTTCAACATACATCATTGCCTCTTTAATAACACCCACAGAGGAAAGGGGCTCAGAAAGAAGACTTTCTTGCAAAAGAATATCACGAATAAACTGAGCCCTCATCATGAGAATTTTATAGGCAACTTTTTCAAATCGAGAGTATTGTTTAATATGAAGATCAATGATTTCAGTTACTTTTTCATCAGGCAAAAAACCACAAACAGTCTGAAGAGCATAAAACCGACCTAACTTCACTTTATTAATCCTAGAAATCTCTGCAGGTGTATAATCTAATTCATTTCCTTCTTTGTCTTGTGCTTTAATAGGATTGACCTCGCGAATCTCTTTCAACCAAAGATACACCAACTCAGCAAAATCTTTTACGGGAATTGCTTGGGCTAATTTTTGGCCCCATGGCATCAACTGAGAGGGTATGGGACTCAGCCTTTCATAATTAGCTTCATTCATCAATTGTTCAAATGGCAATAAAACACGTTGATCATTGATTCCCACAACCGTGGCATCCATCCCGCGAATCATCTCTCTCATATTCGCATTGGTTGTGCCCATTCCTTGAATCATTTCTTTCATACCAGCATTAGTCGTTTCCATGCCCGAAGTCATTTTGTCCATTTTCTTATTTAAGTCGTCCATTTTATCTGGAACGTCCATCAAGTTGTTTAACTTTTGACAAGAAACCAATAACAATAAAGAAGCCATTAATATTAAAAATTTCATTTTATTTATCTCCACCTATTTCTAGAATATGTTTTTCTTTTAATTTAACAATTCGGCTTTTAGCTTTATCAAACCATCATCTGCAGGAATACCTAACCACATGGAAAAAATACTCTTACTCAGATTATTCCCCTTAACCATTCCCACGCTCCCATTGGTATCTTCAAAGGAAAGTGTTTCTGTTCCATCTGCATTTTTGATAGTTAAAAATGTCATTGTTTTTTTCTCTTTAGCCTCGCCTCCAGCTGCCAAAAAAGAAAACAACTGGTTGATTTCTGGTGAGTTAATATCTACTTCATTGGCCACTAAAGCCTCGCGGAAAGAAACTTGAACTTTTTCTGCCTCGACACTTCTTAAAAAAGTGAGTTGAACAGCGGCCGCTCTCACCTTTGATACCGTTTCTAGAATATCAGCATCCGATTTAACGACTGCCAAAGGCTCTGAGACAAACAGTTCAGCAGTGTAGACTTTAATATTAGCAACGAGAACTTTTTTAGTTCGTAAGCCAGCTCCCACCTGCACCAGATCCACATTTAGCTGATCCACTTTAGCTGAAGCTGATTTCGATAGTTTAACGCCATACATTTCCTTACCAGAAAATTCTTTCGTTAATAATTCAGCATTCGAAGAAGATACGGTTAACATTAAAGAAATAAAAGTCATCCCTAGAATTTTTAAAGACATAAGTCCCCCTTAGTTTTTCTTATTCCTTATTGGTGGGAATCACTTTTGTCACTGAAAAAAATTGAGTTTTTACTTGAATAGTTCTTCACAATGAAAAAAAAATAGTCCACTGTAGTTTTTCTATAGTTCCATAGTTTATTTTTAGTTCAATAGTTTGATAGTTCTCTATTTCTATTTTCCGTTACTAGCTCTGCCTATCCAAACTAAACTCTTGATCCCTTTGAGGAACGACACAATTCCAGTGAAATTGAGCTTCAAGATGCTCTTTCATTTTGAATGAGGCTGAAATTTCCCCATGAGTAATAAAAACTTTTTGGGGTTTCATCTGCGAAGCAGCTAGCCATTCTTTTATTTCAGTATAATCAGCATGAGCCGACACATTATCAATAACTTCCACACAGGCATTGATTGGCAGCATCTGTCCATGAAATTTAATAGACCGAGCTCCCTCTTGGATCGCTCTTCCTCGAGTTCCTTCAGCTTGAAATCCAGCAATAAGAATGGTGTTCCGCGGATCTCCTCCAAAAGCTTTTAAATGATGAAGAATTCTCCCTCCCGTTATCATTCCACTGGCTGAAATAATGATCATGGGTCCCTTTTTTTCATTCAAGGCCTTAGACTCTTCAGGTGTTTTAATATAGGTTACTAAGCTATTGAAATAATCGCATTGATCTTCAGTGAGTTTGTGAAGTTTATTAAACTGACAAAAAAGTTTAGTTGCACTCGTTGCCATGGGGCTATTCAGATATATGGGAATTCTTGGAATTCTCTTTTGAAGAATGAGTTCTGAAATTAAATACAAAAAAGTTTGAGCACGACCCACAGCAAATGCGGGAATGAGCATCACTCCTTTTCTTGTAAAAGTTTCCTTAATTATTCTTTCTAATTCATTCAGCTCACTGGTTTCTTTATGAACACGGTCCCCATAGGTAGATTCAACAACCAGATAATCAATATCAGAGGCTAAAGTTTTTGGAGGGTACATCACGGCATCATTTAATCTGCCCACATCCCCAGAAAATGCGATTTTTTTTCCATTTGTTTCAACAAACGCACTTGCCGCCCCTAAAATATGACCAGCATATTGAAAGGTCACTCTGAATTCCTTCGTGACCCTAATAGGTAAATCAAATTCAACTGGAACAAATTGACGGAGTGCCTTTTCAGCCTCCTCCCTAGTGTATAATGGTAAGGCTGGGTGATGTTTAGAAAGGTTCTTACGGTTTAACCACCGGGCATCTTCTTCCTGGATATAGCCCGTATCTGGCAGCAAAATTTTGCAGAGCTCTAAGGTCGGCGGTGTACAATATATTTTCCCCACAAAACCTTCTTTGATCAACCTAGGAATATATCCTGAATGATCTATGTGAGCGTGGGTTAATATCACCGCTTCAATTTTTTCTGGGGCGATTGGAAACCGATCCCAGTTTTTTAATCTTAACTCCTTGAGTCCCTGGAAAAGGCCACAATCAATCAGAACATGAGTATCCCCTGTAGTTAAGAGATATTTTGAACCGGTCACTGTACCCGCGGCACCCAAAAATCTGAGTCTACTTGGACTGAACATTGCTTTTGCTCTCTTGGCTTTTATCATCAAGAGAATAGCGATTTTTTTTCTGGTTTTCTCCTTGTTGACTACCCAAGCTGATGCTCGATGGAACAAAACTCTCTAGGGTTCGGCTCTGCAAGGTTTCATTTTTTTTTGTGCCCAACAACATAGAAAACAACCGGAAACATGTGTGATATTTATTCATTTGTTTCAAGCTATCAATGCCTCGGATGACCTATCAAGATTATTATTCTTATGATTAATATAAATTATTGTTTTATGAGCTTTCTGTCAGGTAGACTGTGGATCTTGAAGACAACAACTAAAATTAAAAAATATCTAAAATGGATCTTTTTAAGTTCTCTTTGTGGTCTGTTATCGGGGACGGCCACTTTTGTCTTTTTGCAAAGCCTTTCCTTTATCACTGACCTCCGAGAGAAAACTCCACTTCTTATTTTTGGATTGCCCTTTGCTGGATTACTTATCGGTTACCTTTATTTCTTAAGTGGTAACTCCACGACCAAAGGAACTAATTTGATTCTCGAAGAAATCCACGACCCAAAAAATGTGGTGCCCTTTCGCATGGCCCCTTTGATTTTCTTTTCTACCTTACTCACTCACTTATTTGGCGGCTCCGCAGGACGAGAAGGCACCGCTGTGCAGATTGGCTCTTCCTTATCGGATCAACTTTTTCATTTTTTTCGGATTTCTCAAGAGGAAAGAAAAATACTTCTCGTTGCCGGTGCCAGCGCCGGTTTTAGCGCCGCTATCGGAGCCCCCTTAGCCGGAATGATCTTTGGCATGGAGGTCATTCATCTTGGGAGACTCAAAATTTTTGCATGGATTGAGTGCGCGGTGGCCTCTTATATCGCTTTTTACACGGCTTTTTTATTAGGAGCTCCCCATAGTCATTTTCCAAAATTAGAACTGATTGAATTCAACCTAAAAACTTTATTTTTTATCTTTTTTGCCGGAATGATCTTTGGCATCACCGCCAATTTTTTTTCAAAAATGACCCACTTTGTTGAATCTATTTTTAACAGATGGGTGAAATACCCACCCTTAAAACCCTTTTATGCTGGAATTTTATTATCACTCTTGTTTTACTATGAAGGGTCCTATCGCTATTCAGGACTGGGCCTTCCCGTCATCCAAGAGTCTTTCACCAAACTTCTGACGATCCAAGATCCTCTTTTTAAATCCTTTTTTACGTCCTTAACTGTTGGTTCTGGATTTAAAGGGGGTGAATTTATTCCCTTAGTTTATATCGGTTCTACCTTAGGAAACGTTCTTTCGAACCTGCTTCCTGTTTCTTTTAAACTTCTTGCTTCCCTCGGTTTTGTTTCCGTTTTTGCAGGTGCTGCCAATACCCCACTCACCTGCACTCTTTTGGCTATTGAAATTTTTGGATATCAAATAACACCCTATGCCTTTGTGGCCTGCATGATGAGTTATTATTTTTCTGGCAACAGAGGTATTTATAAAAGTCAAAAATTTCTCAATAAAAAATTCCCACTTTTTAATAAAAATTAATACACTTCTTTCACAACCAGGGCTGAAGTTACAAGGTGTTCACAGCATTGAGCTCTTTAAACGCTTGCTCAAGTCGAGTTACCATTGTGGCCTGGCCTGCGCGGAGCCAAACCCTTGGATCATAGTATTTTTTATTTGGCTTATCCTCACCCTCGGGATTGCCAATTTGACCTTGTAAATAAGCTTGATTTTTTTTGTAGTATTCCATAATCCCAGACCAGTTAGCCCATTGGGTATCGGTATCAATATTCATTTTCACAACACCGTAACTGATAGATTCTTTAATCTCTTCAGGAGTTGAACCGGAGCCCCCATGAAAAACAAAATTCAAAGAATTAACAGGCAAACGAAATTTATCTGATAAATATTTTTGAGAATCTCTTAAAATCGTTGGCATCAGTTTTACATTTCCTGGCTTATAAACGCCATGAACATTTCCAAAAGAAGCGGCAATCGTGAATCGAGGGCTAATTTTAATCAAGTGTTCGTAGGCATAGGCCACATCCGCAGGTTGAGTGTAGAGAGCTGAATGATCCATATGACTGTTGTCAACACCATCTTCCTCACCGCCGGTACAACCTAACTCAATCTCTAAGGTCATTCCCATTTTAGACATGCGGCTTAGATACTTCCCACAGATTTCTATATTTTCAGCTAAGCTTTCTTCTGAAAGATCCAACATGTGAGAACTAAACAAGGGCTTCCCTGTTTTTTCAAAGTGCTTTTCTCCAGCATCCAACAAACCATCAATCCAAGGTAAAAGTTTTTTCGCTGCATGATCGGTGTGAAGAATGACGGGGACACCATAATGAGGTGCTACGTTATGAACATGCAGAGCTCCAGAAATGGCTCCCAAAATAGCGGACTTCTGCCCTTCCAATTTTAGACCTTTACCCGCAACAAATTGCGCTCCTCCGTTTGAAAACTGAATGATCACTGGGGCTCTCACTTTAGCTGCGGCCTCAAGTGCTGCATTGGCCGAATCTGTTCCCACGACATTCACGGCAGGAAGAGCAAAATGATTTTTTTTACATTGAGAAAAAACAGTTTGAAGTTCTTCTCCTGTTAGGACTCCAGGCTTCACTAATTCTAATAATTTTTGCGACATAAAGATTTCCTTTTGAAAAGGTTGTTTAATCATATTTTATCCAACCTTACAAGGTTCAATACAAAGTTCAACTCGTAAAGTTATGGGGCTATTAAGAGCCTGTCCCCAAAAGGTCAATTAATACTCGCAGGATAGGGATTTTTTATCTGTAGCCGCAATGGTGATCCGATCAAATTGACTTGCCAAATAAGTTCCCATAACACTTTGATCTGCATCCTTATGTTTCAAACCGAGGACATGCCCCATTTCATGAATGAGCAAGGCTTCTAGATTTATTTTCGTTGAAGACTTATCTTGAAGAGTTAAATCATAAAATTTAAAATTCTTAGCATTGATGCGAATATCCGCCTCTTTGATCTCATCTCCAAGCCAGTAAACACTTGTCCTCGCCTGTTCCGTAGGTTTGTCTTCCTCCCATTCTCCATAAAAATAAATGACATTTTGCATGTCCTTAAAAGACAGAACGGGGCCTTTTTGAATGTCCTTGGTATCAACAGCAATAACATTTTTTCCTAAAGCTTTATTCCATTTTTCGGCTGCAGAAGTAATAGACTCATAATAATTAGCAGGAACGGATTCATGCAATTTCATCACGATGGGAATCTTACCTTTCCAAGAAATTCTTTCCCCATAAACATTTTGCACAAAGCCGCAATCCTCTTGGGGCTTTGGAGCACAGCCAGACAAGTAGGAAACAGCAACTGACAAAATGATAAATAAAATTAGTCTGAATAATGTTTTCATATCTCATTGTGATACCATGGCAAGTCGTAGGCCAAACAGTGAGTTATTTTGAGATTTTTTCATCTTATTGAAATTATTAATAAATTTAAGATTCTAAAGAAATATTTGCGAGACACTAATTACTGTCTCATTTCAAGAATACTCATTCAAAAAAAACATCATCTCTGCAACTTATTAATATTACTGACTATTTAGCGTCTTAATATTAGACAACCATTATGAGACAATTTTTATACATAAAGTTCCTTTATGACTAATCAAATACTTCCTGTGGAGACAAAGCCACACCAATGTCGAGGGCTGGGCGCGGTGATCCTGATAGCTAAAGAGACACCAGCATAGATAACTTATTGATTTGACTCTGTATAACTAGTTGGCAGGTGTCTTGCATTTATACATTGGCAAGACCCATCAGTTCCCCCAGTCATAACCGTGACGATCCCAAGGGTGTTGAACAAAATGCCAATCAAAAAAGCCCATCTGGACCTAGAAGAGGATTAAAAAAATCCTCTCCTCCTGCCCTTTTCAAGAACGCCTTCAATCAGGGAGAGGAAGATAATTTTCGCTGCCACTTTTTAGTGGCTCCTTACAAATGTTTCTAGAATGATTAAATTTAATAGTTAATTTTGACTTTTCATGTTTCATATATTTCCCGTCACTTGAAAAAAAACCATTGAAAATAATTCTAGAAAATAAATTTAAACCGCAACTTTCAGAGTAATTGATATAATCTGATTTAATTCCTACTTTGTAACTGTTGTTCGTTTCTTTCTCCAAAGTGTTGATTGGAAGCAGGTCTTCAAAATCATCATTAAGTAAATATATTTTTTTAAATTCATTTTGATTTTTTTCAAGAAAAATTTTACTAAAACAAATTTTTGCTGGCATGATCGATTGCATTGCTTCATTTTTCCAACAGGGAATGGACATGGAAGTTGTTTCAAAAAAACAACAGATAATGACCACTTTTAAAAACAAAAAAGCCTTCATAACTCATCTCCCCCAGTTATCTCAGAGCGTGTTTAAAAAGACTTTTTAAACACGCTTTTAGCAACTTAGTTTGTAACTAATCCTTTTTTAAAAAACGAACAAGTCTTTTATCTATTGACCTTATATTCTCCCTAGGTAAGCATACAGATAATGGAGATATTACAATGGAAAAAATGTCAAAATGCAGTTCCCTAAGTCTTGTGATTTTTATGGGGCTTTTCGCTCTTAATCTAATTAATTGTAGCAGCAACCCAAATAAAGCAGAAAAAATAAATACGGAAATTAAAAATCACGGTGATGTCACCGGGGATACCAAAGTAGGTATTAAAGACGGCAATATGGTAGTTCAAAAGAAAGTTCAAATGAATGAAGAATTACGTCGACTTCAATACGAAGTATATGAACTTGAAGATCGTGTCTATGGAAATCGAAAGTATGGGTCCCTAGGACTCTATGGAGTTTTAAGGGAATGCCGTCTGGAAATTTCTGATCAAAAAAATGGTGGGGATGGCAAACTTAAATGGACCGAGCCTATGGACCGAATCACTGACAAAGAGGACGAGTACAAGGTTGGTCTTGACGAAAAAGATAAGCTTGTGGGCCTTTCAGAGGAATTTTTAAAAGATCGAATTGAAAGATTTAAAGGCTACAAGCAGGTGCTCATGAAGAGACAAGATGAGTACGAAGAAAAAGTACAAATTTGCAAAGCGGAATTAAAAGCTCAACAAAATCAAAATAAAAAACCTTCTGAATAAAAGCCCCTCAAGGCGCGCTTTTGAAAAGTCTTAAATCTTCGGTCTCGTCGGTTGGACTATTGTAACCCAAGTTGTCCTAAATAGTAATCCTAAAAACCAAGGTAAGATTCTTCAGCAAATAGGACTATCTTCCTTTGCCAAAAAGAACGACTTGAATTGTTTTAAAGACGATTTGCAAATCCAAGAAGAAACTAAAATTTTTTATATAGTACAAATCAAATTGAAGTTTTTGCTTGGAGTCCTCAATGCTAGCTCCATAGGGATACATGACTTGGGCCCAGCCAGTAATGCCGGGCCTCACTAGATGTCTCAATCGATAAAATGGAATTTTTTCTTCTAATTCAATATTAAACTCAGGACGCTCTGGCCTGGGGCCTATAAAACTCATTTCCCCTTTCACCACATTCCACAATTGAGGTAACTCGTCAATCCGCGTGATCCTTAACCACTTTCCCACCCTGGTCACCCTAGAATCATTATTCTGGGCCCATTGCACCCCATTCACCTCAGCATTTTTGGCCATTGATCTCAATTTAAATATGGTGAATTCATGATCATTAAGACCGGTACGAATTTGTTTATAAAAAACACTTCCCGGAGACTCCAATTTTATCAAGATGGCCGCCAGAATAATTACCGGCCAGGACAGTAGCAACAACCCCAAAGCTAAAATCATATCACAAAGACGCTTAATTCTGAGCCCAAAAGGATTATTAATTAGGGAAAAACCTTTTTCAAAAATAAACCATTCTTGATTTAAAAAATCGACAGGAACTTTTTTTTGCACTCCTTCAAAAAAATCATCTAAATTAAGGATGGAGGCTCCTGCAAATCTTGTTTTCATTAAAATATCTGAAAACCCTGTGTTCCAGTACTTTGAGGGCAAGGCCAGAATAATCGATGTCCAATCTTTATTAATAATTTCGTTCAAGTCTCTTCCCGCCTGAATAGATCCCTTTTCTAAGGAAGGGACAAAGACGACAGACGCAAAGGAAAATTTATTTATGATTTCTTCGTTAATCAATTTTGTATAATCAGCATGGGCAATAAACAAGTATTTCAAATTAGAAATTTGAATTTTCAAACGGTTCCATAAAAGTCCTTTATACATTGAAGATAGAAACCAAAATATTATTAAGGTACCAAACAAGATACCTCTTCCAAAGATACCCGATCGTTCTTTACTCAGAATATAGTTGATTAACAAAACAATTAGAAGTGTTGAAAACACAGCAATAAATTGTCTTTTCATCAGAGTCGATAGTTTTTGCGTATCTAAATCAAAGGATCCAAATATATACAAAGAAGACAACAAGGTCATCGCCATAAACCAAAACCCAAGGGATTGTTCTAACTGGAAACCCCAATCAGAAAAACGAAGCCCATTAACCAAATGAGAGCTTGCAACGAAACTCAATAAATCAAAAAAAAGAACTGCCCCTTTATAACGAGGCGTTAATACCGGTTTCAACATAGGGGAAGACTACACTTTTTTTGGAATTCTGAATAGATATATTTTCTTGCCAGATCTCGCGTTACTAGCTCCCTACTTTTTTAACAGTAACGTCCTTGAGCGTGTCACTTTCAATTGTTGAATGGTAACCCACGCGTTTTTTAAGATCTTCCAATGCGACTGAAGACTTTTTAGATTTTATCAACTTATCAAATTCATCGTTAAGACTGCCTGAGTTTGACAAGGAACTCGTTGCTTCTGTTTGGGCCTGAAGCTCTATCACCTTGTCTTTGAGGGAATCCATCAGTTCTGAAGACTTTGATTGATTGGCAATGATATCTGTAATATTTTTTTGTGTTTGGGCTGTTTTGTATTGAGTCAAAACGATGTTATATTCTCGTTTCCTTTTTTCAATGGTTTCTTGGGTTTGCTCCAGCTGGGCTTTGAACTTTTCAACGATCTCCTTTTGTTTATCCCATTCACTTTTAAGTGCCAAGGCTTTAGCTTGAACTTGATCCCGCTTTTCTACTGCCTGTTGTGCCAATATTTCATTTTTGTGTTCTAAGGCCAAGACCGCTTTGTTTTCCCAATCTTTGGCTTCAAGCAACAGCTCTGTCACCTGGAGCTTCAGTTTTTTCTCATCAGCAATGACCCGAACCGTCGTCGCCTTTAATTCATTCATTTCACTATTTAATTTAGAAAGATAATTTTTTACTTTGTCTTCCGGGGTTTCCATGCCTTCGGTAAACATTTCTGTCCTACCAAGAACAATATTCCATATCCGAGATAGTAATTGAGTTAAGCGATCCATAATCTCTCCCCTTTTCATAGCATGATACAACTTCATCAAGAGTGACGCCTAAGCCTCACCCCTGCGACTTCATCGGTTTCTTCTTAAAATACTTAACCCTATCCTGCTTTACGATTTAATGGGTCCCCAAAAAATTCTAAATTCTGCGTCCAGGACTTTATAGACTTTTTTTGAAGATCCATTTCACTTAAATAATTTAACAAAAAGTTGTAAAAGTCCTGATTTTCTTCTCGCAACCTACGGTAATCATAATAAAGGCTCGTCGTTTTTCCTTTTTCATGAATAAGTCCTTCCAGCTTTATAAAATCCTTTTCATTTTTTATTTGAACGGCCAGTGATTCCATTTTTTTCTTAAGCCCAACAAGATCTTCATTTTGCAACCGTTCAAAAACAAAATTTCGAGAGAGAGAAAGATCCAGAAGTTTTTCGGTGAAACTAACCAGCTCCTTTGTCATTTCCGAATGAGTGCCGACTAAAGTCTCGATCGTTTTCACCTGATTCAAGAGTATTTGACCTAAAATGGCTCTTAACTTCTGATCTTTTATTTCTGGAAGCTTTAATAACATGCGCGACAGATCAAGATCAGAATTAGGTTTCAACTTGCGATTAAAACTTGAAATCAGCGGAATCGTTCTTTTTAAGTAAAAGGCATAGAGACCAACCTCACAAAGCAAAACGATAAAAATTTTAACAACGAGACTGACTTCAAAAACAAAAATGGGCAAAAATAGAAAAAGTGCAAGAAGAAAATACATTTGTGGTAGCTGAAATTCTGTGGGTAACTTATTCGTAATTTGAATTTCCACGGGGTAAGCTAAAAACTCGTTCTTCAACACCATTGCTGACTTGGGATCTACGTTTTTCACCAATAATACAGGTAATTTCTGAAGTTTTTTTTCTAGTTCCACATTGTTTATTTGAGGGTACAATCGAAATAAAACTTTTTTCATGACTTCGGTGTTATCAAAGGACTTTATAATCAAAGAGGCCACTCCAGGACTCAATGACTCCAAAGACATTTTTCCACAGTTATAGCAAAAATTAGCTCCCAGTAAAAAATGGGTTTTACAATTCAAACAAACAGGTGCTTCTGTCTTATTGAATACGTTAATCTGTTTTTTACTTAGAAAGTCTTCTTGGATCTCTCGAATATTTTGATAACGATAATCCGGGTCGACATGGAGACATTTTTGTACTAAATTTAACCATACCGTAGGCGTATCTGGACGCAATTCCTTCAATTCTTTAATTTCACCTTTAATTTTTCGACTAAAAATTTGATGCAAACTAGACGAATGAAACGGCGACCGTGATGAAATCATCTCATATAAAACGCAGCCCAAGGAATACACATCCGCTCGAAGATCCACATGGGAAGAAGAAAAACATTCCGGAGCTAAATATTCCGGTGTT
Organism: Deltaproteobacteria bacterium; assembly: GCA_017302835.1. NCBI lineage: Bacteria > Pseudomonadati > Myxococcota > Myxococcia > Deltaproteobacteria bacterium. The sequence goes on from JAFLCC010000007.1 coordinate 17,264, forward strand.
CCCAGAATAGTCCCTGTTTTGGTAAGATCATCCATTGTCGTCATTCGTGAAATTCCAAAATCTAACAGTCGAATGTCTAAGCTTTGATTGACTAAAATATTTTGAGGTTTCAAATCGCGATGAACAACTCCCTTTTCATGACAACAAATTAGCGTGTCTAAAATTTGGCTGGTGATTTTATCTATAGATGACCACGAAAGAATTCCTGATCTAGCAATCAGAGATTTTAAATTTTCTCCATCAAATTTTTCAATGACCAAAAATTTTGCGTCACCTTCCACCATCCCCGATTCAGGAGAGAGATAAGAATTAAAAATCTTGATAATATGTGGATGATTCATCTGGGATAGAATCTCAGCCTCACGTTTAAACCGTTCAACTTGAGTGAGATCTTGATTAATCAATGGATCAAAAGTTTTCAGCGCCACTATCTGTTTCGTTACTTCATCCATGGCTTCATAAACAATCGAAGTATGACCACGCCCCAGTTCTTTTAAGACGTGATATCTATTGGCTAATTTCATGCGTTGGAAAACCTCATGCCGTCCTCGATAAATGTTGTAGCTCCGAAGTGCTTTCGAAAACATTCCTGATCTCTTTTGATTCAGAAATAAGCGAATCAAAAGAGATCTTTGTGCTCACTGCATTTTCATCCTGGAATTCATAAATCACTCTAGAGATGGTTGAATCCATTAAGATCAAGTTTTGAACGACTCTCATCTGCATGTCTTCTAATCGCAATAGATCCTGACCTCTATCCATTCCCGTAGAATTCACCAAAAGAGTTTTTTCCTCCAACTGTTTTTTTATCAGATCCAGCACGCAAATCATTTCTATGCTTGAATTTACTAACGGGACTAACTGCTTTAATAACTCAGTTCGGCCCTTAAAAGACTTTCCCCATAGGGTCAGAAAATTAATGATTATTTTTTGGGCCCAATCTCTGGTTTCTTTCTGGGACAAGTAACGAATTTTTTGTAGACCCTTCTCTATTGGGCTCAGATCGTTATTCTCATTGAAAAAAGACTTTTTCCAATCTGAAATCAGGGGAACTCTCAACATATTATACAATCTGACCACCCAAACGAAACCAAAAGCAATATAACCAAAAGCAATAAACAATCCCATCGGATAGGTTCCGATGACCCAGGTTTTAAAGAAATTTTTCAAAGCATAAAGGAACCCTTCTAAAAAAATACCTTGCATTGAATTACTCCCCGTCTCTGCATAATACATTTGTTGGGAAGCTAACTTTGCCTTACTATAAATTTCACTAACTACGAAGAATGCCAAAAGATGTAAAGTGGTTCCATAAAATATAAAGCCAATTGAATTCTTAAAACTCTCAAGTGGAAATGGCTTCTTTAAAACCGTAAATAACTTTTTTACCCAATAGACATAACACCCAATAAAAATCCACCTAGACGGGTATCTTGACGGAATAACTCCCTCATTCAATATCGATTCAATTGCAAAAAAAAGAATTAAATTTAAGAGAACACCACTGATAAGAAACATAAAGTTTTGCTTCAACCAGACTTGAAATGAAATTTCTGTCTCGTCTAAAATAACTCCCATTTTTTTGGCTTGAAATTTAATTAAAGAAGCCATAGAAGCAGGGACATTGTTGAAAAGCAGTCGCCCCCATTTAAAGATGGTCGGAGAGCGGTTAGGGCTGCCTATCCACTTTAGATACTCACGAGTTTTTTGCTTGGGGGAGCTTGGACTTACCCAAAGCTCCTTAGTTTTATGTTCAACTTTTTTTGGATCCTTTTCTTGATGATCTAACAAGCTAAATCCACAACACAAACAGGTAGAGAAAAGAATTGGTGTCTTACCATAACATTTTAAACAGAGAGTTTCTTGAAAATGACCTTTTGGCAATTCGAAAAAATGCTCCGATTGGAAATCAAATTCAATTTCTGCAATCGTCTGATATCGGTCTAGTGGTGAACTCTCAAGCATCTTACTAATAATTTTTTCAAGCCATTCTGGCACCTCAGAACGAAAAGATCTGATTGATTTTGGCACTGATTGAATCTTTTTTTCGTAAAGCAAAACCAAATTCTCTGCTTGAAATGGCAAGTGCCCAGCTAAAATTTCATAGGCGACAACTCCGAGAGCATAAATGTCAGACCGAGGATCATAATGACTGGCAGCAAAGAGCTCTGGGGCCATATATTCAGGAGTTCCCAGGGTAGTTCCGGCATGAGTCAAATCAGAAACAGCGGTGATCTTTGAAATTCCAAAATCAATGACAGTAACCTGTCCTAAATTAACAAAAATGTTTAAAGTTTTTATATCGCGATGGATGATACCGCGGCTGTGACAATATCTGAAGATCCCAAGTAATTGTTTAAAAATTAAAGTGAAATCACTTAAAGAAAAAATTTTCTCTAATTTTAGCTGATCATATAAATTAATTCCTTCAATATATTCCATCACAAGTCCCAGCTGGCCATTCTCTTCGAATAATTCCCAGATTTTTACGATTCCTGGATGATCCAAACCTTGAGTGATTTCAATTTCCTTTTTAAAGCGAAGTACACTCAGCTCATCACTAATTAAGTGTGGCTTCAAAATTTTAAGCGCGACTCGTTTTTCATTTTTATCTATGGCTTCATAAACATGAGAAGAAATCCCCTCTCCGATAAGGCGAATGATGTTAAACCTGTTTGAAATGAACATGAGAAGGCATCGGTTTTTAAGTTCATTTCTTAAGTCTAAGACTTGAGTGTCATAAAAAATGACATTTTAAACCCAATTTATCCACTTGCCAGTATCCTGCAGAAAAGGTAGGTTTGTCAGACTAAAAATGACTGAGGGTACTCATCTTGAACTATGTTTTTTTCTTGTTTCTTGGCAGCACGCTGATATCTCAATCCCTCATGGATTTTTTTTCTGTTGTCGTCCTGCTTGTTTCTCTTTGGGAAATTAGAAAAAAGCAGATACCATGGGTTCGTCTACCTAGTTTTAGTAAAAACAATAACCTTTATTTTTGGGAGTTTTTTTTCTTTTTCTGGTTGGTAGTGGTTGCCATTGGCCTAAGAGATAGTTCGTCCTTTCTCGTTCTTTTTTCAGAATGGAAATGGATCTTAAATCTTTATTCTCTTTATTGGTTTCTCCAAAAGTTAGAGTGGATTCATTTAGCAACACTTCCTTTGACAACGACTTCCTTAAAAAGTCTAATTCACCAATTTCAACCTTTTTTTATCACTTTGTGCATTTGTTTTGTCTATGGTGCCATTGGCTATGTGTTTAATTTTGATCTCTTCAAGCAAGAACCACTGACCCACGGCCGTCGTTTTGGCGGGCCTTTTGATGACCCTATGAACTTTGCCCACATTTATGGAATGTACTGTGGACTTCTTGCTGCCTTTTGTTTAAGCTCTACAAAATCCATGGAGTTCAAATCATTTTATCTTCCTTTTTGGAAGAAACTGAAGTCTGGCGAGAATTTATTTTTTCTCACCTGGATCCTCATTTCTTTATCTATTCTGCTTTCACTGACTCGGGGTGCTTGGATTGGTGTCACCATGGCCTTTCTTCTTATTTCCTTCCTTACCCATAGGAAAGTGGGCGTGTTTGTTCTCAGCGGCGTGACCTTCCTTTTTACTTCCTTAATGATTTTTTGGAGCTCCTTCCGTGAAAGAATTTTTCAGGCCTTTCACCCCAGCGAAAATTACGATAGTGAACGTCTTGTTTTATGGAAAACCAATTGGGCCATGTTCCTAGATCATCCATGGTTTGGCGTTGGCCATGGGGACTACAAAAACTTTCTTCCCAATTACTTTCAACAGCTAGGAGTCCCTTCTGATCATTTTCAAAGTCATGCTCACAATCAATATCTTCAGGCCTTATCCAACACAGGATTTATTGGATTCTTATTTTATTTATGCTTTATCCTCTCTGTTCTTTTTCTGACTCTAAAATTTTACCAAAGGACCCAGAATCCCTTATTTCTAGGCTCTCTGGCGGCCCAAGTCAGCTTTCATCTTGGAGCTTTTACTGAATGTAATTTTGAAAGATCTAAGGTCAGATTGGTTTATTTATTTTTTGTTGCTTTAACATTTTCACTGATATCAAAATATAATTTATCGTTAAAAGCGCGTTTGAAAAGTCAAACCAAGGAGGAATCATGATACCCGTCATTCTATCTGGAGGAAGTGGCACTCGCCTATGGCCCGTCTCTCGTGTCAAAATGCCAAAACAGTTTTGTGATTTATTTGATAATTCTTTGCAAAATCTGAGCATTCAAAGAGCTGAAAAGCTAGGGGCCCCCTTGGTCCTTACCCATGAAGAGCTGAAAAGCTTAACAGAGCAAAATATAAAAAAAACCGGATCCACTGCAAAAGCTTTATACGAACCTATTGCTCAAAACACAGCTCCGGCCATAGCCTACCTCTGCCGCTATTTGGAATTGCAAAATAAAACCAATGAAATCGTTGCTATTTTCCCTTCCGATCATTTGATTGAAGATGAGCTTCAATTTTTAAAAATTGTCGCCCTCGCAGAAAAAGAGGCCTCCAAAGGATTTGTTGTTACTCTGGGTATCAAGCCTACTTTCCCTTCAACAGGCTACGGATACATCCAAACTAATTCACAAAATTTGAATGAGGCCCATCCGGTTCTTCGTTTTTTTGAAAAACCACAACTTCAACTAGCGACTCAATTTTTAAAATCGGGAACTCATTTTTGGAATGCAGGAATATTTATTTTCAAAGTAGCCACCATGATCGACTTATTCAAGACTCTCTCTCCCGAGGTTTGGAATGTGGCTACTCAAATAAATTCAAACCATCTGGCGAACTCTTCTCAATTTGGTTTGAATGAAGTTTATTCTCAGTTTCCTAATATTTCTATTGATTATGCCATTATGGAAAAAATTCAAGATGGAAAGTTAAAATGCATCCCCTGTGATTTAGGATGGAGCGATGTGGGCTCCTGGGATGCCGTCAGTGGGCTATTTAAGAACACACAGCCTGAATTCCTTCCTGTTGAAGTTATTTCATCAAACAATTATATCCATGGACTCAAACAAAAAATTTATGCGACCATTGGAATTCATAATTTAATCATCGTGGACACTGCCGATGCCTTATTGATATCTCAAAAAGGACTCACTCAGGAAGTAAAGACTATTGTTAATCAGCTTAAAGAGTTAAACCACAAGGTTGTCAGGGAACATACTTTTGAAGATCGCCCCTGGGGACGCTACGAAGTCTTAAGAGAAGAGAATCATTTTAAATCAAAGGTCATCCATGTTCTTCCAAACCAACAAATATCCTACCAATCCCATGACCATCGTGAAGAGCACTGGATTATCACCCAGGGTAAGGGCGAGATTATTCTGAATGAAGAAATTATTCCCATTCAAAGGGGAAGCTATGTCAAAATCCCTTTAAAGGCCAAACACAGAATAAGAAACACCGGGACTGAGGTCATTGAGTTTATCGAAGTTCAATTAGGAACCTATCTAGGCGAAGACGATATTCATAGATATCAGGATGATTATCACCGAGTGTAAATTCAAGGCGCTCTAACCAAAACGTCCGGTAATATAGTTTTCAGTGCGCTTATCTTGGGGCTTGGTAAAGATTTGCTCACTGGGGCCAAACTCAATTAAGTCTCCCAAAAACATAAAGGACGTGTAATCAGCACAGCGAGCGGCTTGGTGCAAATTATGAGTGACAATAAGAATTGTCACATCTTGTTTTATTTCCACAATAAGCTCTTCAATATGAGCTGTAGAAATAGGGTCCAAGGCACTTGTTGGTTCATCTAAAAGTAAAATCTCTGGATCTGTAGCTAATGCCCTGGCAATACAAAGCCGCTGCTGTTGTCCTCCAGAAAGCGCCGTTGCTTGAGATTGCAAACGGTCCTTGACCTCGGCCCATAGACCTGCCTGGGAAAGACTTTTTTCAATTTTGTCATCAATAAAAGATTTCTTTTTTATGCCTCTCACTTTTAATCCGTAGGCCACATTATCATAAATTGATTTCGGAAAGGGATTTGGTTTTTGAAAGACCATACCAATGCGCATTCGCACTTCCATGGGATCTATCTCAGAACTTAAAATGTTCTTCCCCTCAGGATACAAAAGGATATCCCCCTCGTAGGTAGTTGTATTATAGAGATCATGCATTCTATTAAAACATCTCAACATGGTGGTTTTGCCACAACCGGAAGGGCCAATCAGGGCCGTAATTTTTTTATCAAAAATAGGCATGGAAACATTATTTAATATTTTTTTATCTTGAGGGTTGTACTTAAATGAAAGGTGACTCACCTTAGCACGAAGAAATTCTTTATTTGGAGATAAGGTAAACTTAGTTTCGCAGTTTTCTGGAGTTTGAAATGTATTTGTCATGCCTACCAATTCATCTTTCTTCTAAAACGATACCGAATATAAATTGCAATTCCATTCATAACCAGGGTCATCAATAGCAAAACCACTCCTGTCGCCGCCGCATTCACATGGAATTCTGATTGAGGCCTGGAAATCCAATTGAACATTTGAATAGGCATCACCGTAAAGGAATCTCCAAGCCATTTAAAACTTAAAAATGGAAATTCACCAGTAAAAGGAGATGTTGGCAAAAAAGCAATAAAGGTCAACGCTCCAATCGTCACCAAAGGTGCTGTTTCACCAATGGCCCTGGACAAAGCAATAATAACTCCTGTTAAAATCCCACCACTGGAATAGGGCAATATATGATGCTGAATTGTTTGCCAATGACTGGCACCCAAACCATAGGAAGCTTCACGGATCACATTAGGAATGGTTCTGATCGCTTCACGAGTTGTCACGATAATGATAGGCAATACGAGCAATCCCAAAGTCATGCCTGCGGTCAGAATGCTTTGACCTAGATTTAATTTGTAAACAAACAATCCCAAGGCCATCAAACCAAAAGTAATTGAAGGAACGCCCGCAAGATTAATAATATTGAGCTCAATTAACCTCGTGATCATATTTTTAGGAGCATACTCCTCAAGGTAAATTCCAGCCGCAATACCTACAGGTATCGCACAAAATGCCGTGGTCATCATGACGGCAAAAGTACCAACCCAGGCAGATAAAATCCCGGCTTTGTCAGCAAACCGAGAAGGGAACTCAGAGAAAAAAGCCATATTGATTCTTGGCACACCCGTCATTGCTAAATCCATAAAAAGAGCTAGCAAGGTAATTAAAGCAAAGAGCAAAGACATCAATCCAAACATAGCAAAAAAGAAATCTTTTCTTTTTCTCGATTTTACATTTCGAGATAAATCTATAGTTAAAGATTCAGTTTTTGTTGCTGGCTCCGAATTAAAACTAGGCACCATGATTGCGTCCACTATTCTTTCTCCTGAAATCGATTTCTAATCCACATCCCAAGAATATTAAATGTTAGAGTCATAACCAGAAGGGTTAATCCTGCCACATAAATGGATTGAAATCCAATAGAACCATGAGGTAGATCCCCAAGACTCACCTGGACAATAAAAGCCGTGATAGTGGAAGCCGGCTCAATGGGATTAAAACTGAGATTAGGTTGCATGCCAGCGGCAATGGCCACAACCATGGTTTCACCCAAGGCTCTGGATATGCCTAAAATATATGCCGAACTAATTCCAGAAAATGCCGAAGGAATCACCACCTTAAAAGTAGTTTGAAATTTGGAAGAGCCCAAAGCCGCTGAGGCCTCACGAAGATGCTTTGGAACAGATCTCATCGCGTCTTCAGATAGTGAACTTATATAGGGAATAATCATAATCCCCATGACAATCCCTGCGCTTAATATACTAAAACCACCCAGGTCAGGAATAAATTTTTGCAAAATAGGGGTAACAAACAACAAAGCAAAATAACCATAGACCACACTTGGCACCGCCGCTAAGAGTTCCAAAATGGGCTTAAGCATCTCTCGAATATGAGGCTTGACGTATTCACTCAAATAGGCGGCGGTGATGGTGCCCAAAGGGATGGCAACTAAGAGGGCTATAAAGGTAGCCATAAAGGTTCCTGTAACCAGGGGCCTGATTCCAAATTTAGGTTCGCTAAACATCGGTGTCCACTCGCTATCTGTAATGAACTCGACAAAACTGACCTGTTTGAAAAAAGGCAAAGACTCTGAAACTAAAATATAAATAATACCAACTGTCACCAGAACCGATGAGGCTGCGGCCAAGAACAAAATGCTTTCAATGATTTTGTCCTTGATTCTTCGCCAACGTCTCACCGGGTGGCTTGCTGATGTGAAAACTGAAAGATCTGCCATAGTTCCTCTTAATATTCGATATAGGGGATATAATCCACATATTGTATAAACTCCATATATCCCATATATCCCAGATATTCCATATATTCCATAAATCAGTTATTGAACACTCTCTTTTTTTAATAAGTCTTCAATTTTCAAAGCAACTTCAGAATGCCCTCCAAAAACAGTTCCTAATTTAGTTTTTGCTAAATGAGCTTTCACCATTTCATAAACCTTCGTCGGTAATGGAACATATTGCACACTTGGAACTAAGGCTGCTGCTGATTTAAGATAAAACTCAGCAAATTGTTTGACTTCAGGTTTTTTAAGCGAGGCCTCATTAACATAAATAAAAATGGGCCGAGACAAGGGTTGATAAGTCCCATTTTCAACTGTCTCACGACTGGGCAGCACAGGAGCTACGGTGCTACCTTTTTTATCTTTTGCTATAATAGCTAATGCTTTTAATTTTGATTTATTTTCAAAGTAATAGGCCATAGGAATATATCCTAATGCATTTTTGTCTTTAGAAATTCCAGTAACCAAGGTGTTATCATCCTCACTGGCATTGTAATCCCCTCTTGAGGATTTAGCTTTTCCCACGACGGCTTCTGTAAAATAATCAAAAGTCCCTGAATCCGACCCAGCGCCAAAAAGCTTTATGGGGGCATCTTCCCATTTTGGATTTACTTGATTCCATTTCGTGATTTTACCTTGAGCTGCTGGTTCCCACATTTTTTTTAATTCTTCCACCGTAATTTCTTTCACCCAAGTATTTTTAGGATTAACTACAACCACCGTAGCATCGTAAGCTATAGGTAATTCTAAGAACTTAATTCCCGCTTTTTTACAGTTCTCTAACTCCTCTGACTGAATTGGTCGAGACGCATCTTGGATATCGGTTTCACCACGGCAAAACTTTTTAAATCCACCGCCTGTACCAGAGATACCAACAGTGACCTTATATTGTTTAAATTCTTTTTGAAACTCCTCAGCAACAGCCTCCGTGATTGGAAAAACAGTACTGGAACCATCGGCTTTAACAACTTGCGCTTGCCCTTTTAGAGCCACAACAAAACTCATAAAAATGAGAACTTGCTTAAAATTCAATCTGAACATAAATAAAACCTCCGTTTGATAATTTTTGATAGAACCCTACTGTAGATTTTACCCATTTACTAGAGCCGCACTGTTAAGATTTGGTTGGTTTTTTGTTAGGATAATGAGAGGGTAAGGCCAAGGATGTACTGATAGATGAAAAATAAAGCCATTTTTATGGACCGTGATGGGGTTATTAATAAATTAATTAATAGGAATGGGAAATTCCAGGCCCCCTATGTCCTCAGCGAGCTCGAGCTTTTCCCTGGAGTCATTGAAGCCTTTGCCCAATTTAAAAAATTTAATTTTCTAACTATCGCTGTCACTAACCAACCCGACGTCGCCAGAGGTTGGGTGGCTAAGGATAGTGTTTATCTGATCAACTCCGAAATTCATAAATTAATCCCTTTAGATGATATCAAAATATGTTTTCATGTTGATAGCGATCATTGCCTTTGCCGTAAACCGATGCCAGGAATGATCCTAGAAGCCGCTGCTGAATGGAAAATTGATATGTCCCAATCCTTTATGATTGGAGATCGCTATAGTGATGTTGAAGCTGGATTCCGAGCTGGCTGTAAAACTGTTCTAGTTGGCCCAGGAGATATCCAAGGTCATTTTCAGAGCCCTCATTTTCGAGTTGAATCTCTTCTTGGATGTGTCAATTTTATAACTGAAAAGTTGTAACCATATTACATTCTATGATACTTGAATTCCCTATATCAAAACAGTAAGTAAGAAACAAACAAAGGAGCTTTCTTTGGAATCATGGTATCCGTCCTTAGGCGTCATTAGAAAAATTTTGAAAAAAATAATTCTGAATTTCATTTTTATCTTGAGCTTGTTTTATTCACATAATTCAAAGGCTCAAATGATCGGTCAAACTCCAGGCCTCAATCCAAGCATGAATATTTTTTCTATGAACCTACATTGTTTTGCAGGAAATTGGCAATTTCGATTCGAGCAAATTCTGAATAAAATTCTTGAGCTTTCTCCTGATGTGATCTCGCTTCAAGAAGTCTGTACTACTTTTAATGGCAACCTTAACCAAATTGAATTTATTAAGAAATACCTTATGGATCGTCGCTATCCTTTACAAAAAATAGTGGCTCAATTTACACATCCAGCATGGAATCAATTTAATGAATATTTAGTTGTTATCACTAAGCAGAATGTTTTAGCCGTTGATCAAGGTTTACTTCCAACATCTGAGCTACAAAGAGGTTATATTGCCATAAAACTGAATCCTTTTTGGTATATCAATACTCATCTGGAATATAAAATGGAAAACTCTGCTTACCGCCAAATGCAAATTGATTTTCTGATACAAAGGTTTTTGAATGAAGCCCACGTCATTGGAGGAGACTTCAATTCGGCACCAGATTCTCAAGAGCAATTTAATTTTAAAAGAATGTCTTACTTGGATTTTTTTCCTGGAAATACGTTTATCGGCGATGATAGCAATAGCAGTCGCCGTATTGATGGGATGTGGTTCTCGCCTAAGGCCAGAATGTTTCTTAAAACTTTAAACGGTGGCATTACCTTGGATCAAAAAGTAAATGGCCAATATTTAAGCGATCATTTTGCTATTTACTCCCTGCTTACATTCCAACTTCCCTATCGTCGATAGGTCGTTTGTCAATTTTAGAGATTCAGACAAAAGGCACTAACAATTGTCCTATTTGTTCTAAATAGGACAGATTTGGGTATTCAAAGCTTGTTCTCCCGATGGAGAATGTTCTCCAAAATTACGCTCCGATGAGCATTTCAGCTAGATCTGGTTTTTCCTGAAACAATTGAAGGAGTCTGTTGGTCGTACTACTGGGCTTTCTTCGACCTTGTTCCCAGTGCCGAAGAGTTCCAATATCCACATTCAAAAGCGAAGCAAATTCTTGTTGTGTTAAATGGAGAACATCTCGAAGCTTACGGATCTCACTTTTTGAAAAAGTCGGAGCAGGAGCAGTTAAAGTTCGCTTTACAGTTTTTAATTTAAGTTCGCCCTTTTCATAAGCCACGGCACTTTCAAGACCTCGAATTAAAGCTTGCCCTAATTTTGTTTTCTTTTTCACTTTGAAGACTCCTTTTTAATTCGAACTACTAATTCTTTTAAAACCTGTTTTTCATCTGGCGAAATATCGTCAGCATCACCTTTTCTGAGCAAAAAAATCAAATGCGTTCTTTCTTTGTCCGGAAGATCTAGAAAAAAGACTCTAAGGCCACCGCGTTTTCCTTTGTTTCTTCCGGGATCAGCCAGTCTCATTTTACGAATTCCGCCAGTTCCTTGAACGATATCTCCAGCCTCAGGATTCTTGAGAATTTCGTCCTCGATCTGTTTTGCTAAAGCATCATGATTAGCAAATTCCGCTAAAACTTCTTCTATCAGTGGTGAGTAAACAAAAAGGCGATCCACCATCAGATAGTACTACATTTGTATCAGTACTACAAGTGTATTATGCACTTTAGAGGTAGGATTGTGAAATCATTACGGAGTCTCAAATTGAAATGTCGAAAGTAGCTGCGGTTAAAAAGGCTGCATTAAAAGCTGGTTCTTGTAGTGTAAACCTAAGCTTCTAAACATTCGGTTTATTTCCAGAAGTTCGACATGTATTTTTTACAGAACAAACTATTACAGATGAAGTTCTTTTGCTTTTCGAATATAGTTCCCAACTGAACACGGTCCGACTTCAATTTTATTTTATGGAAATTCAACCGTACAATGTTGAACGGTACCCTTAAAACATTCAGGAGAATGATTATGAAAAAAATTAAATATCTAGGAATCGCTATGTTTTTTTTATTTTCAAGCGTTGGTTTTTCCCAACAAAACAATAGCAACTTTGAAATGTATTGTGGAATTTTAAAAGATCAAAATGGATTGGCGCCTTCCGAGAGAACCAATCCTGTATTAGTCATTAAGGATAACAAACGATTTGTACAGTCTTCTCAAAATTTGAGTACTGGCATCAATACAGAAGAGTTGCGTTTTGTAAAATCTGGCAGTGGTTATGATCAGTTCGATACATATGAAACAAATAAGTTTGTTGTCAAGTTTGCTATTCCCTGGATTACCAGCTATCGTCAATACCGATTGGCCTGGATATCGATTAAGGGAACTGGCTATGTGGCCCAATGTTTAGTGGGCGGCGCAGTCCAATAAGTGTAATGGACTTTATATCACTTGCAAAATTGTCGGCCAGAAGATTTTTAAGGGGGCTACTTAGCTCCTCCAGATCACTCTGGCGAAAACCGCTGTGAGCTTTACCGGTGGGGCGAATTCCTTGCCGGACCCATATCCTTTGCTATATGCGACCGCAGGCAGAGACTTCGTCCTGCCTTGCTAGTTGCTTTTGTTTGGAATGGGTAAAGATCCATCGTCCTTTTCTCCGGACGAAAATGGTGTCCTCAAACGGACTTGAACCGCTATCGACCGTTTAGGAAACGGTAGCTCTATCCTGTTGAGCTATGAGGACTTTAAAGAAATTAGCCTTTTATAGAACGATTCCTAAAAGATTGCAACTTCGGAATCGTTACAAAGACATAATCACCACTTCTTTCCCGAGCTATCCCCTCAGAGATGATAGGAGTGTCAAAATTAAATTCTTCCCTTAAGCTTTGAGCTGAATGGGTACTGACTTTTTTGCCATTTTCGGCATCATCTAGGGTCTCTTTAAACATTCTTTGTGTAGATACCGTTGCTTTATCTTTTTGAACAATAACATTAATATTTTCCTTTTCATGTTCTGGAACGTAGGCTTTTAAAACATAAAAATGACTGTCTTCAGAAAGCTCATTGCCGCGATCCTGAATTTTGTAAAAAGGGTCTTCCTCTTTTCCTGTGTATTTAGATGAAATTTTCAAAAAATCCCGGTGTTGATCCGCCAAGGCCTTAGCGTAATTTTTTGACTGAATTCGCAAAGAGACATTATTATTTTGATCATTTTTTTGATAAAGAGATTCAAAGTGTTTGTTTTGCAATTTTAATTGTTGTTCATTGCCTTCCTTTGTTTTTAACATTTTTTCTGCGTATTCTTTTTCTTTTCGCTCATTGTTGACTTCCCAAGATTGAATTTTTTTTTCATTTTCCTTCTGATAGGCTGCTTCTAATTTTTTTTGTTTTTCTTTCTGTTGAAGCTCCACTTCGCTGGTTTTTTTTAGGCCAAATTCTTGAGTTTTTTTATATTTCTCTTCGTTGATCTCTCTTTGTTCGTTAATAACTTGATTACCTTTTTCTTTTTCGGCAACGACGGTTTTTTCATTTTGTTCGCGTATATTATTAATATTTGCTTCTTTAAGCTCCGAGGTGCGTTTCATTTGCTCTTTGTGCTTTTCAATCAAAGTTTGATACTCTCTATCAGCTTGTTCTCTGGTTTTCTCAAGAGTTGATTTATTTTTTTCTTCTACTTGATCTACTTTTTTTGAATACCTATCTTGGATTTCATTCAATTCGTTCGTTTTCTTGTTTTGAAACTGAGTTAATTTATTGTTATACAATTCTTCGGCACTTTTTATCTCTTTATGTCCTGATTCAACTATCGCTTGTCTTTTGTTTCGAAATTCATTTACTTGCTGACTTTGACTTTCCTGAATATGGTTAATTGCCGCGTCTTGGGATTCCGTCAAATCGTTTTTTTTGTTATCATAAAACTTCTTTAAAGAACTAATTTCCTTTTCTTTGGCATCAACTAAATTTTTCTTTTTTTCCTGGTACTCTTCCTGAATTTTACTTAAATCATCTTGGTATATTTTTCGATTACGATTTATTTCAAGCGACATGGGTTCAGCTTATCAGAATTTATTTTTTATTTAAAGAATCCTGCTCCGAAACCTCAGGCTTAAGTCTTGGGTTTGGACAATATTCTTTTCCATTAGTTCTACCCTTACACATCCAGGTAGTGGTGTATTTAATTTTCTCACCCTTCAAAATTGGATAATATCTGATATACTGCTCTGGATCTAAATTCGAAAGTACCTGCTTTTCTGAATCGCTGTAGATAATTAATTGGAAGACTCTGTATTCCGCTCGCACTTGGGAGTTTGAAAAAACAAATAAAGAAAATAAAAGCGCCCTTTGTAAAACCATAAGCTTTTTATCGGAAGAAAATTTAAAAGAAAAAGACTCAGCGCAGCTCTAACTTCTTACTTTTATTTATATATATAAATTTACTTATTTTTTATATTTAACATGTAATGAACTTCTTTCATCACAAAAGATAATCTAGAATTTAATCCAGAAAGTATTTTAATATTATCTGACAACCTGTCGATTTCACTCATTGTTTTTATCGGAAAATCATCTAGCTCATGATAGACTAAACTCTCTAAACCAAGCCTTTGGCTTAGGGTCGATGAAACGCTTTCTTCTTGTAAGGAATGTAGAACTTCTTCTTTGTTCTCAAAATTTAAGTTTAGCACTTTTTGATTGTCAATCAGTTTCACGTCCAACACCTTTCTCTATATCCTTAAGTCTAGTCTATTTTTTAATCAAATCTCAACCTTTATTTTAATTCAATTTCTATTTCATGAAAAATTATGAATTATTTTCTATTTTATGATCCATTGATAATCTTATTTTGTCTTTGTAAAGTTAAATAGATAGAGGTTTATTTTAAAACTGTTTTTTACTAGTTTTACCTGTCGAGATTTAAACAGAGAAACAATTTTGAGCCACGCACCTTTTCAGAAGAGTTAGGCGCTAGAGTTTGACACAGGAATGAACCTGAGGCTACCGGGTGGGATGCTTTTTTGCTCGTAAACACAGATAGTTAAGTTTGAATTCTAATGTTTCTTAAAACCCTCAACAAAACCCTCAGCAAAGTTTAGTGCCAGATTTTCTAGAACCTGATCGTTTTCGAGTCCTTTTGACAATTCATCTCGGTTTAGCAGACCTTTGAATGGGCTCCTAAAAAAGAGAAAATACAAGACTACAGAAAATATCAGAACTAAAGCACTAAAACTGACAATCCCAATAACAAAACCATTTTCAAACTGCCTCAACCAAACTTCATAATAATTCCCTAATTGCACCACAGAAAAGAAGATTATGGAAATAGACAGAACACCTATAAGTAATTGAAACATTATTAATGAAAACTCTTGCCTCAGAGATTTTCGAGTTTCTTCAAAGTCGGTCATCGTATTGAGCAACCTTGATAAAATAATAAAAATGTACTTAATCATCTTCGTCTCTCACAAAATAAGAAGAGACCAAAAGGCCTCTTCCATCAGTTCAGTTAATTTGTTTCTAGTGCCGTCTTCTTAATGCCATTGTCAGCAGACTTCCAGCTACCACGCCAGCAGCCGCAGCGATAGCCACTCCAGCTGTTGGATTTTCCTTTACGTAATCACGACTTGTTTTCACATAATCTGAAGTTTTATTTGTAAAATCAGAAGCCATAGCTCCTATTTTTTTCCCAGCATCGTAGGACATCACAACCGGTTCAGATTTATTTAACGTTTCACTTGCATGATTTGCCATAACAATCTCCTTTTTTTATTGTTGTTTTTATTTTAACTGTGTATTGACTTTTTTAGATCATCAGTAAGTTTATCTTTTTTCATCTCAAATCGCTGAAAGATATGGCTTAGCTTTTTTCCGTAAACTTCTTCTTTTTCTCCGTATCTTTGCTGGATAAGCCCACCAATGGCTTTCATGTCACCCTTTGTTTGCTCTAACTCATTATCTGTTAACTTTCCCCAAGATTTTTGAAGATCGCCTTTAATCTCTAGCCACTTACCTTTGATGGTATTTTCATTTAATGTCATATATGCTCCTTTGCTATTGTTATTCATTTTTTCCTCTTTTAAGAAGTGAATTTCTAATTACCTTTATGAGTTGCAAAGGAGAGACCTTACCTGAGATCAAATCAAAGTAACTTTAAATCTTAATTGCTTTGAACTGCGAGGATTAAATGGCTCTTAAGGGTTTTTTTTGAACGTCAATTTTCATCAACCTTAATTATTTTGCAACAGCCTTCTTTTTTGATGGCGAAGAAATTGCTCACTCTCTTTACAAAATTTTAAAAATAATTTTAAAATGTCAAAAGGAGTTTTCCATGAAAAGACAATTTTCTTTTTTAAGTTCTGTACTGAGTCTCACTTTACTCTTTCCACTTATAGGAAGTTCCGCTTCGATAAGCTCCCTCAGAGAGAAGTCTTTAAGAGCCTCGCAAGTACTTGATGAAGTCGTAAAGATTTCTGATAACTCCATTCCAAAAACCTTACTAGAAAAAGCGGTATGTATCGCAACGATACCTGATGTCATTCGAGGCGGCTTTGTTTTCGGCGCCAGAGTAGGAAGTGGACTTGTCTCGTGTCGGACAAACGGTGGATGGAGCCAGCCATCTTATTTAAAGGTTGCCGGAGGTAGCTGGGGACTACAGATTGGGATAGCCACTGTGGATATGGTCCTGGTCTTTGTCAGCAAAAATGCTGTCGACAGACTCAGTGTTAGCAACTTCACACTTGGGGGTGATATTTCTGTTGCCGCTGGCCCTGTGGGAAGAGATGCTCAGGCTGGAACGGATTATCAGCTAAGCAGTGAGGTTTATAGCTACTCCAGATCGCGTGGCTTATTTGGTGGTCTTGTTGTTGAGGGAGCATCAATGATGGTCGATAACGAGTCAAATATGAAAATGTATTCTCCAGATCCAACAGCGCTAGATTTACTGACCTCAAGTGGGCAGACCGCTCCAGAGGAAACAAGGAGTTATGTAAATTCACTTAACAGAAACGCACCTTAATTACATAGCTACGCCAATTTTTGAGAGACACACAGAGAATCAAACTCGTTGCGGAAATCTGTGTGACTCTTTTCCCTATTGGTGACAAGAAGCCCACCTTAAATGAAAACATCCCTTTTACTCGTAGTTATCACTTTCTTATCCTTGCCTGTGTTTTGTTTGGAATTCGAATCACTGTCAGGAAATACATTCAACTTCTATATAGAAAATGATTCAAGAAATATCGGCGGCCCTGGGTCGGATCAATCTTACACTAATGGTTTTAAACTCTCTTACATTCTGTCAAATAACAAACAGCCAAACTGGGCCAAAAAGCTAACAAATTGGTCAGATTTTTTAAGAAAAGAATTCAATAAATCAAATACAAATTATGGCATTTCATTAGCGCAACAAATTTACTCACCAAGCAACATCGTAAATAAAAATCCAAATTTAGAAGACAGGCCCTATGCCGGATGGTTAAATTTAGGCTTTTTAGTTCATTTCAGAACCAAAAGCCATAGTCAATTCTTCTCAATAAATTTAGGTGTTGTAGGCCCTGCGGCCAAAGGAGAAGAGGTTCAAAATAGCTTTCACCGTTTAATTGGAACAACTGAAAGCCAAGGCTGGAAGAATCAATTGAAAAACGAGCCTTCTCTTCAACTATACTACCAAAATAGATCTAGATTTATAGAGCTTTTTGGAAAGCAAAAAAAATATTTTGATCTCATTCCCTATTATGGCGCCTCTATAGGAAATGTTTTAACGGAGACTCATCTTGGCGGCTTGCTCAGATATGGCATCAATTTGCCCGATGACTTTGGCCCTACCCGTGATTCCGCAGGAGATGGAGATAAATTCAATTCCGAAGACTTAAATTTATCCCATGGATCAAGTTTTTATCTTTTTACTGGAGTGCGTGGCCTTATGGTTGCAAGAAATCTCTTTTTAGATGGAAATACTTATCAGGAAAGCCCCAGGGTTCATAAACATATTTTAGTCATTGAATCTGATTTTGGTACCGGCTTTAAACTCGAAAGATGGGATGTCATTTGGAGATTTGTGACAAGAAGCCCAGAGTTTAAAGAGCAAAGCTACTTCAATAGCTTTGCGTCTGTAACCATTTCCTACTCTTTATAACAGAATTTAGCTTGTCAATGTTAATTAATTTAAACATAATACCTATTCTCGATACATTTATTCTTTTTCTGGTTTAATAACGATATTAAGAAAGAAAATTCAGCCAGAACAAGAAAAACTGCTAATAGCAATTGGCCAATTTCCATAGAAAGGCCGGCTAATCCTTTAGCACCAGTTACAAATGATACTAAGGCAATTATAAATTAGTATAGCAGCCCCAAGGGTAACTCGTAATAAATACATCGTTTTAAGTATTTTTGGAACCACCGAAAGGGAAACAATGACAGAACAAACTAAGATTATTGGACAAAGTCCAAAATTTATTACTTCGTTGAATATTGCAAAATGTGTAGCTCGAAGCTCAGCAAATATTCTCATCACAGGAGAAAGTGGAACTGGAAAAGAAATTTTTGCCAAATTTATTCACAGAGAAAGCAAACATAACAAAGGCCCCTATGTGGCCATCAATTGTTCTGCAATTCCAGAAAACCTTCTAGAATCTGAGCTCTTTGGCCATGCAAAAGGGTCCTTTACTGGGGCTCAAGAAAAAAGAATTGGGCTCTTCGAAGAAGCCCAGGATGGAACATTATTTTTAGATGAAATAGGAGACTTGAGCTTATCTCTACAAGCTAAATTGCTAAGAGTCTTACAAGAAAAACAAATTAAACGCGTCGGAGAGAATCAAAGCAGGTCTATCAATTGTCGCATTATTTCTGCCACCCATAAATTGTTAGCTCAAGAAATAGACGAGCATCGATTCAGAGAAGATTTATTCTTCAGACTAGATGTCATCCCTATTCATATCCCACCCTTGAGAGAAAGACCTGAGGATATTATTTTACTCGCAGAATTCTTCTTAAAGAAATACTCTTTAGAAAATGAAGTTCCTATTAAATTATTTTCCAAAGAGGCCCTAAAGTTTCTTATGGAAAATCCATGGCGAGGCAATGTCAGAGAACTTGAGAACACCATAGAAAGAGCTGTCGCGCTTTGCAAGACAGAAGAAATAGTTCTTGAAAATTTTATTCCTTTGGCAATGGGGCTCAATGAAAGTAACGACAAAATGGATTTCTTTTCAAATGAAAACACTTTTTCTCTGCGCTACACCAGCTGCCTTCCGAAATTAGATGAAGTTATTCATAGGTATCTTGAATTTGCAGTGCATAAAAATGGTGGAGCTAGAGATAAGACCGCAAAAGAAATTGGCATTGATCGAAAGACTTTATATAAAAGAATCAAACCCGATGAAAACGATTCGTTATCGAAAGATAATTAAAAGCAGAGGACCCTTTAACTCGAGAACTTATGAACAAAATAATTCTGATGGAATGAAAATTGCTTAGATTTAGAAGGTAGTGTGTTTATATGGGAAAAGCTTGGCATCAGAATTCTGAAACCGAAACTCTACTGGCACATAAAACTAATATTGAAAAAGGACTGTCAGATACTGAAGTCACAGCTCTTGTTTTAAAACATGGCGACAATAGACTTCATAATTTCAAAAGAAAAAGTGCATTTAGAATTTTACTTTCCCAGTTCGCTGATTTGCTCGTTATTATTCTAATGATTGCAGCCGTCATTTCTGCTTTCCTGGGCGAGCCTGAAGATACCATTGCTATAATTGCTATTGTTATATTAAATGCTTTGCTTGGTTTCATCCAAGAATACCGCGCGGAAAGGTCCATGGAAGCCCTTAAAGCACTCTCGACACCCATTGCGAAGGTTAAAAGAATGGGAAAGTTTATTGAAATTCCCACCTATCAAATTGTCCCAGGTGATATCGTCGCTCTTGAGGCAGGACAATTTATTCCAGCGGATCTAAGAATTTTAAAATCAACTCAGCTCGGCGTTGATGAATCAAGTCTTACAGGGGAATCCAATACAATTAATAAAACTACAGAAGCCATTCCCCACGAATCTCTGCCTATTGCTGATCAAAAAAATATGGCCTTCAAGGGTACAATGGTCACCTCTGGCAATGCTATAGGAATTGTAGTTAGCACAGGAATGAATACCGAGCTGGGTAAAATTGCAAATCTGCTTAAAGAAGAAGTCGAGGTCAATACACCTCTGCAAAATAAAATGGCTCGCTTTGCCAAGTTGCTTACGATTGTTGTTATTGGTATTTGCATTGTTATTTTTGCCACAGGATTTTTTCGTGGCGAAGACCCAGTGTTGATGTTTATGACGGCTTTAAGTTTAGCCGTTGCTGGAATTCCAGAAGCACTTCCTGCTGTGATCACTGTAACTCTTGCGCTTGGGGCCAGGGCCATGGGACGGAACAATTCTTTGGTCAGAAAATTACCAGCCGTAGAGTCTCTTGGTGCTGTTACCTATATCTGTACTGATAAAACGGGCACATTGACACAAAATCGCATGGAAGTACAAAATTTTTCACTGGACGGTAAAACTCTTTGCACTATTCCTGAAGTCATATCGCCCAATACAAGTTGGGATTATATCCTAAAAAACTTAGCTCTTAATAATAATGTTAGCTTTGATGAAAATCAAAAAGCACTTGGCGAGCCTACGGAAATTGCTTTAGCTCAAGCGGCAATTGAAGTTGATTTTGACAGATTGAATCTTGAAAATGAATTACCTAGGATTGCAGAACTGCCATTTTCTAGTGATCGCGGGATGATGACAACTATTCATAGAAGTAAATCTAGTCATTTAATTTTATCAAAAGGTGCTCCTGAAAAACTTTTTCCACTTTGCAAAACTTGGTTAAATAAAGACAAGGGTGAATCTTTTTCGGCTGATTCACAAGCCAGTGCGATAGAAAGTATGGCAGCTAAAGGCTATCGCATATTAGCTCTGGCTTATAATGAACTTCCCTTATCCACTACTGAAATTTCTATTGAGCATGCAGAAACTGATTTAGTTTTTCTAGGCCTAGTAGCACTGATGGATCCTCCAAGATCTGAAGCAAAAGAAGCCGTTCGCCTCAGCAAATCTGCTGGAATACATGTTGTTATGATTACCGGCGATCATCCAGCAACTGCAAAGTCCATAGCAAAAGATCTTAATATCATAACATCTGATACGGATTTGGTAATGACCGGCCAAGAACTTTCGAAAATAACTGATATCGAGCTCAAGAAGATTATTCATAACATTAAAGTTTATGCCCGCGTCGCCCCCGAACAAAAAATTTATATTGTGAAAGCTCTTCAATCGAGTGGGGAAATCGTGGCCATGACTGGCGACGGGGTCAATGACGCTCCAGCCTTACGAAGTGCCGATGTTGGGGTTTCAATGGGCAAAGGTGGAACTGATGTTGCCAGAGAAGCTTCACATATTATTTTACTTGATGACAATTTTGCTACTATTGTTCTTGCTATAAAAGAAGGTCGTCGAATTTATGATAATATAAGAAAATTTGTTCGGTTTGCTTTGTCAGGAAATTCTGGTGAAGTTTTAACTTTATTCTTGGCGCCTTTTTTAGGATTACCAATTCCTTTGTTACCGATTCATATTTTATGGATTAACTTAGTCACCGATGGTTTTCCAGGTATAGCTTTAGGCACAGAGCTTGCGGAAAAAAATATCATGGAACGTCCTCCTAGATCGCCTAAGGAAAGTCTTTTTGCCCGAGGCTTATGGCAACATACTGTTTGGGTTGGTTTTCTAACCGCAGGACTTACTCTTGGAATTGTTGCATGGGCTAAAAATCAAGGCATTGAACACTGGCAAACAATGGGTTTTACGGTATTGACTTTAACCCAACTGGGGCATGTCATGGCAATTCGGTCTGAATCACTTTCTTTATTTACTTTAGGAATTCGAACAAATAAAGCTTTGTGGATTACTGTCCTAATGACATTTATAGTTCATCTTGCTGTTTTGTATTTACCCGCAATGAATAAAGTTTTCAAAACCAGCCCTCTAAGTTTTTTTGAATTAGCACTTTGTGTCGTCGTTTCAAGTCCGGTGTTTATTAGTGTTGAAATTGAAAAATGGTTCCAGAGAAATATTTGAACCCTAGAACCGAAGTTGCTTTTGTTTGGTAGGGGTAAAGATTCATCGTCCTCGTCTCCGGACGAAAATGGTGCGGTTTACAGGACTTGAACCTGTGACCACTTGCATGTCATGCAAGCACTCTACCAACTGAGCTAAAACCGCATAAAGATGACACAAATTATTACTTAGAAATATTAAAATCAAGATTTATTTTAAAAGCTTCAACCCATTTTTGAAAAAAATCCTCCATAGGAAAAGTAGCTTTTAAATTATAATTGGCGACACGGTCGTGGGCTTGACAAGAGATACCGCAAGAACGAATGAGCTTAAATAATTCTAAATCGTTCGAAATATTAATGGAAATCCCATGCCTCACCACACCTTGATCGACTTTAATTCCTACAAAAGAGATTTTCCCTTTTTCCGTGTACAATCCGGGCTTCTGAATATCAAAAAAAGAAGTCATTCCGTAAAATTTTAATATATCCTGGGATGTCGAAAATAAAATATCGATAAATTTCTTTATTCCTAGATCAAAACTTCTTAAATCTATCATTGGATAAATGACCAGCTGGCCAGGGGAATGAATGGTGGCAAAGCCACCTCGATCGGTTGAAACAATGGGAAGGTTTTCATTTGTCACCAGATCTGTCTCTCTCCTGGCTCTTAATCCGAGAGTGATTGTGGAATTAAAATCCATTCCAAAAATTTGGACCCTATTTGAGGATTTTATTTCCTTTATTTTCTTTTTTTGAAATTCATCCATTTCATGAAAGTCACGCCTTCCTAGAAAAATGGATTCTACTTGATAGAACCGATGATTAACGTGAGCGTGAGCGTGAGCGTGATTCAACATCTAATACAGCTCCACCCTGTCATTTTCTCTAAAACCGCCACCAGAGTGGACAATCGCAATGGCTCCGTCTTGCCCAAAAAAGCTAACAACCTCAAGGGTTCCTTTTAATCTTCCTGGGCTTTTTCCAATAAATTGCCCCGACTCCGAATCATAAATTTCCTCTCCCTCATCCACCACTCTTAAGAGATCACCTGCACTGAGCCCAGACACCTTGCCAACATTTAAAAACATTCTCTCTCCCTGAATAGAAGCAATTCGCCCTTCCCAAACAATAGCTTCTAGAGATTTAGCGACCTGAGGTACAAATTCAAATAAAGCATCCTTAACTAAAGTGGCCATTAGCTGCGACGAGGTGTCTGGGGACACTTCGCCAGCAATAAGTCCCTCTTGATCTTTATAGGTAACTGTCTTCATTGTGTTAAATAATTCTTTTCCATTTTGATTCACGACTTTAACAATTACCGAGCATTCATATTCGATTTTTATGTTCCGAATTAAACCTTTATTAGGAGCTGATTTCTTAATCTTTAATTCATGAATTTGCACTTCGAGTCCACTGTGAACGCTAAATTCTTTTAACTTCTTTTGTAGATCCTTAAAATCATAGGAGCCTTGAGGTGTCATTTTTAAATCAGACAGATTTAAATCGCGACTATCAAATGAAATGACATCTTCATTCTTGTTTAGCTCACGAATAAAAGCCTTTTTGATAGCTGAACTCATTTCATCTGAAAGAATTTTTTTGTTATCAATAAAAGGAAGAACTAACAACCGTTTCTTAATTATTTGATTATTCTTACTTTGATTTAAGGGAATGTCTTTTATCATTTTCTTTGGGCTTGCCGTCCTTTTCTCAAAGGACGAACAGGAGGATAGCCATAAAACCATATTGAAGATCAGAATGAAGCCAGCTAAAAATTTTAAAATATTTTTTTTCATGTCACCCTACTTAATTTCAAAAATCATTTCTTTCTCATTGGTTTTGAGCAAAGAAATCTTAGTTAATTCTCCAAAACTAAAATCACTCGAAAGAATTTTATTTTGTAATTCTTGAACTGATCCAGAAAAATCCACTTCATAAACAACAAATTGGGAGGTGATTTCCCTTTCCCTCATGTTTTTAATCAAGCTTGAAAAGGCCTTCATTTTTTCTTTTATATTTTCGATTCTTAACGGCCTAGAAGTCATCTTAAACTGCAATCGGATCTTCTGAGTATTTAGAATTCCTCTCTGTAAAATCTCATCTAACTGCTGGGATAAATCAAGAGAAATAGAATCGACCTCTTCTGCAATTTTGGTTTCAATCCAAGTTTCTAGTTTATGATCTTCTTTAAAAACCGGTAAATCATATTGGCGTTGAATATCCAGAACCACTTTCCCTTGCTGAGCTTGAATCAATGTTAACTTCATGAACAAAACATTTTGGATTGATTTTTTATTTGTATTTTTAACCGAAACGCTTCCTTCTAAAATAAAAGGCGATTGATACCATTTTCCAAGATATATTAAATCTTCCATGGCCCATTTTTCCCCTGCCATTATTGTTGGCATTGAATTTTGAAATTCGAAAAAGGTGGGTCGCTGCAGGAATATGCCACTCTTAAGTAAATTTTTCTGTAGTTGAGATTCAAAAGAGAGAGAGATTTTTTTCCATCCCTCATCTTGTTTGGACCACCATCTGTATTTTTTCCCTGATAGCATATTTTCAAAATGAACTAGCGGTAAAATGTTTAATTTTTGATCTATTTCCTCTAATATTCTATTTTCCTTTAAAATATTCTTTAACTCTTGAAGGCTGACTTTTAAGAAAATCGTTTGGGTTGTTTTTTTGTCAAGAACTTCAGGTTCTGTTACCTTTGAAAAAGGTATAAATTTAGAAGCCTTAGAAACGACTCTGGTTTGGAAAATAGTCTTATTTTTGGTCAATCTTTCTTCGCCAATAATATCCCGAGAAATATCCTCGACAGCACTTTGAACGGCCTTTTCCATGATTTCTTTTTTAGCCTCGATGAGGGATTCTTTTTCACTCGATATCGTATAGGATCTTTCAATCAGTGTCTCTTGAGCAAAGACAGCATTTTGCATCCAACTAAATACGACGATATAAAAAATTAATTCTTTATTAAAAAAATGTTTCATCACTTTCCCTTTCGTCAACCCTATGACCTTCCAATTTATCCTGGCATCTCAGCAACCTAGAAACCTAACTTTCTTAATAGTCTTAACTATTACTCAACTCTAGGAAATCAGTTCTTCCAAATGAAGATTGAATATTATCAAACAAATCGTTGTTGATTGACAGGCCTTGAATTTCAGGATGCTCAATCTCGACAATTCTTTCGTACTCCTTAAGTTTAATTTTCAAACTTAAAGGAGTCGGACCAGAAAAATCTTTTAACACTGAATTTAGTTTTTCAAATTCACTCGAGTCTAACAACTCTAAATTAAAAATCACTTTCTTAGATTTTTTTAAAACCTCATCTAGACTCGCAATATTGTCCACCATGATCTTATATTGTTCTTCATTGTTTTCTAACATTCCCGCAAGTAAAACAGGCTTATCCTCTTTAAAAACAGGTTCAAATTTAGCATAGACATCAGGAAATACCACTAACTCACAGCTCCCCGTCAAATCTTCTAATTTTCCAAAACCCATCCGTGTTCCCTTTTTGGTTATCATTTCTCTGAATTCCGTCACGATACCAGCAATAATCACTCTGCGTTTTTGATCCTTGCGACGGTCATAGGGATTGGAACTCGGTGACGGGACAATGGGTTCTGCTTTTTTAGCCAGCTCAGGCAAATCTTTGATATGTCCATGGGTCCAAATATGGGTTAATTTTTCATAACCATTTAAAGGATGATCACTCAGGTAAAAACCAAGGACCTCCTTCTCATAGCCCATCTGAACCATGCGTGGCCATACTTTTACCTTTGGCAATTTAATATCCATTTTTTGACTCTGATCCAAATCAAATAATGAGGTCTGCCCGAGCTCTCTGTCTTTTTGCACTTCAATGGCCCTGTCTAAAAATAAAGTGTAACCACCCAGAAGTTCAGATCGTTGAAATCCAAAACCATCAAAGGCACCCGACTTAATCAAGCACTCGATGACTTTTTTATTTACTTTTCTTAAGTCCACACTGCTAAAAAAATCATAGAGATCTTTAAATTTATGATCTTCTTTTTCAAGACGTGCTTCCAGAATGGAATCCACTGCCGCTTGACCCACTCCCTTGATCGCCCCTAGCCCAAAATAAATTTTTTCTCCTTTAACCGTAAACAAATACTCTGAAACATTAATGTGTGGAGGCAGAACTTCTAATTGATGTTTTTGCGAGTCTTTAACATACTTAACAACTTTATCGGTATCATTAATCTCTGTAGACAACAGCGCTGCAAAAAATTCAGCAGGATAGTAATGCTTAATCCATGCTGTCTGAGCGGTAATTACAGAATAAGCCGCCGCATGGGATTTATTAAAACCATAGTCAGCAAACTTATACATAAGCTCAAAAAGCTCTTCTGATTTTTTGACATCATGACCTTTTTCCTTGGCCCCTTTCAAAAATCTTTCCCGATGAAAATCCATTTCTGATTTGATTTTTTTTCCCATGGCACGACGGAGCATGTCGGCTTCACCAAGGCTGTAACCTGCAATCAAAGAGGCAATCCCCATCACCTGTTCTTGATAAACCATAATCCCATAGGTTTCTTCCAATACTTTTTTAGAATCCTCTAACAAGTACTCTATGGGAGATTCCTTATGCTTTCGCTTCGTGTACTCAGGAATATTGGCCATGGGTCCTGGGCGGTACAAGGAAGTGATGGCGGTGATATCTGCAAAAGAAGAAGGTTTTATTTTTCGAGTCGCATCACTGATACCTTCACCCTCAAACTGAAAAATTCCAGCGGTATCTCCACGGGAAAGCAGCTCATAAATTTTAGGATCGTTTAAAGGGATTTCAGAGGTAGAAATTTTTTTTCCTTTATTTTTTCTTACCATCTCTAACGCATAATGAATATGAGTGAGGGTTTTTAAACCCAAAAAATCAAATTTAATCAAACCAATTTTCTCAGCATGTTTCATATCATACTGAACTACATTTTCACCATCGGCACCCTTATACAAAGGCGCATGTTTTCGAAGCTCGCCATCGGCAATAATCACTCCCGCCGCGTGAATCCCTGCATGGCGAACCATTCCTTCCACTTTTTGAGCTAGATCTATTAAGGTTGCCACCGTGGGATTTGATTCCATCATCTCTGAAATTCTTGGCTCCATTTCAAGTGATTCTTTAAGAGTCACCCCCAACTTATCAGGAATCAGCTTTGATACCACATCGACTTCTGGAAAAGTCATTCCTAGCACGCGACCGACATCTTTGAGAGCGGCTCTGGTTTGTAGCTTTCCATAAGTGATGATTTGAGAAACTGAGGCTTCTCCATATTTTTGTGTGACGTATTTGATCACTTCGCCACGTCGATCTTGACAAAAATCGATATCAAAATCGGGCATGCTGATACGTTCTGGATTTAAAAATCTTTCAAATAATAAAAAATTAGGTAAAGGATCCAAATCCGTAATATTCAAAGAGTAAGCAACTAAAGACCCGGCTCCAGATCCTCTCCCCGGCCCAACAGGAATATTGTTTCCTTTCGCCCAATTAATAAAATCTTGGACGATCAAAAAGTATCCGTTAAATCCCATCCTATCGATGACACCTAATTCAAAATCCAAACGAGCTCGGTAATCAGGTTTTTTTTCTTCCAGGACCCCTTCACCACGAGCCTCCGCTTCTTGAAATCGAACCTCTAGGCCTTTGTGCGATCGATAAGAAATCTCTTCTTTAAGACTACGGCCTTCTTCTGTTGGGAACGTGGGCAAATGATAAATCGCTTTTCCTTGGGCATCTTTTAAATTAAATTGGATATTAATTTTTTCAGCAATCTTTAAAGTGTTCTCAATGGCCTCGGGAATATCGGCAAAGAGGTCTCTCATTACATGGGGAGCTTTGAAGTAAAACTCGCTGGAACCTAGCTTAGGCCGATGTTCATCATTTAAGGTGCGATTAGTTCCAATACAAACTAAAACTTCTTGGGCAATTTGATCCTCTTGATTTAAATAGTAGACATCGTTGGTCGCCACCAATGGGAGTTGAAATTCACGACTTGCAGAAACTAAAAAATCATTTAAAGATTGATGGCCATTTTGCTCCATCGTGGTGGGTAGTCCCATACGATTTATCTCTAAATAAAAATCATCTTGAAAAA
Source organism: Deltaproteobacteria bacterium (assembly GCA_017302835.1). Lineage (NCBI taxonomy): Bacteria > Pseudomonadati > Myxococcota > Myxococcia > Deltaproteobacteria bacterium. The sequence goes on from JAFLCC010000007.1 coordinate 45,559, forward strand.
TTTCTTTCAGCAAGAGGATCTTTTTCTTGGCGGACTCCGCTCCTTCTTTAAGAAAGGCATCGGCCACCTCACCCCGCAAGCTTCCACTGAGGCAAATTAAATTCTCTGAATATTTTCTTAAAATCTCATAATCAATCCGAGGTTTCCAATAAAACCCTTCTTGAAACCCCACGGAGCTTAAGGCACAAAGATTTTGGTAACCATGAAAGTTTTTGGCAAGTAAAACCAAACGCCTGGGACCTAAATTGGATTCTCGTTCTTGCTTTTTTTCCAAACGATTTTCACAGATATAAGCATCCATTCCAAGAATGGGTTTCACGTTATTCTCTTTACAAGCAAAATAAAACTCAATGGCGCCAAACATATTTCCATTATCTGTAAGGGCCACCGCTGGCATTCCAAAACCAGCTGCCTTTTTAACCATAGATTTGACTCGACAAGAAGCCTCTAAAAGAGAGTACTCTGAATGCACATGGAGATGAACAAAAGGAATACTTTCAGACATTTATTCCCACTCGATAGTTGCTGGAGGTTTGCTGGTAATATCATACACCACTCGCGAAACGCCCTTCACCTTATTGGTTATTTCATTCGAGATAGCTTTTAAATCACTACTATCAAATTCATACCAATCCGCAGTCATCCCATCAATAGCGGTCACCGCTCGTAGGGCTAACACGTACTCGTAGGTACGACCATCCCCCATCACACCAACGGTCTGAATGGGAGTGAGCACACAAAAGGCTTGCCAAATTTTATCATATAAATTTTTATTTTTTAAATACTGAATAAACAGATGATCTGCTTCCCTTAAAAGGACCAAACGATCTTCCGTCACTTCGCCAATAACTCGAATACTTAATCCCGGCCCAGGAAAAGGATGCCGGGAAACAATCTCTTCGGGAGCCTTTAATTCACGACCTAAACGCCTGACCTCATCTTTAAAAAGAAGTCGCACCGGTTCGAGTAATTTAAAATTTAATTTCTCTGGAAGCCCTCCCACATTGTGATGGGACTTAATGGTCACCGAACTCCCCGTGGTCGAAACACTTTCAATCACATCAGGATACAGAGTTCCTTGAGCCAACCATTTTATTTCTATCTTTGTTTGTAATTTTATTTTTTCCACAGCTTCCTGAAATACTTCAATAAAAATACGCCCAATGGCTTTTCTTTTTAATTCTGGATCAATGAGACCTTTCAATCCTTCCAAAAAATGCTTTGAAGCATCCACCCCCACCACATTGAGTCCCACATGCTCATAGGAATTAAGAACATCTGAATACTCATTTTTTCTAAGCAATCCATTGTTCACAAAGACACAATGAACTCGGTCTTTCCCCAATATTTTAGTCAGTAGGATGGCAACGACACTGGAGTCCACCCCTCCAGAAAGACCACAAAGCACATGGTCTGCAGGGCTTACCATGGACAGAACTTGCTCGTTAAGTTCTTCCAACATATTCTGGGTTTGCCAATTTTTTTGTGCTCCACATTTTTTAATAAAGTACTCGAGAACTTTCTCGCCCTTTTCCGTATGCACCACTTCAGGATGAAACTGCACCGCAAATATTTTTTCACTTTCAATAGCAGCGGGATGGTCTTCAGTCTCTGCTAACAAAGTAAAACCTGCAGGGATCTGAGTGACCACATCCCCATGACTCATCCAAACTTTTTGATCATAATTCAAAGAGGAAGACACATCTGGATTTTCTTTGAAAATATTTTTACTCCAATGAACTGTCTTGTACCCATACTCACGAGATTTTGCCGGTTCCACCTTGCCACCCAAATCGTGACAAACTAATTGCATACCATAACAAATTCCCATTAAGGGAGCAGCTACTTGCAACTCTTTAATGGAACGATAGGGAGCTTGGTCTTCATAAACGGAGCTTGGGCCACCACTTAAAATAATGCCCGCATATTTTTTTTTCTTAATCTCATCAAGTGGGTAGGAAAAATGTCTGATCTCTGAAAAATATCCCATTTCTCTCAGACGTCGAGCAATGAGTTGAGTCACCTGAGAACCAAAATCGAGTATTAAAAATCCGTGATCTAATAGTTTTGTCATAGCTTTCTAATTTTTATCGAATTCACTATTTTAACAAGGAAAATTGCCATCATCGCGCCGCCGGACAAAAGAATATTCTTGGCAGGGGCTGTGCCTAGGACTCAAATCAAGGCCGCAGGAGTGAGACGACTGAGACTTGGCAAGGCCAAGTCGCAAGAAGTTCGATCGACGAGAACGAAGAGTTGATTCCTAGGCTTAACCCCTCTACTCTAAGCGGTAGTTGGGTGCTTCCTTGGTGATACTCACATCATGAACATGGGACTCTTTGAGACCCTGAGGGGAAATTTGCACAAATTTAGCTCGTTTTTGAAGTTCTTCAATATTCGAAGCCCCCAAATACCCCATCCCTGATTTTAAACCACCCACTAATTGATGAATGATACCAGAGGCACTCCCTTTATAGGGAACTTTTCCTTCGATACCTTCAGGAACCAACTTGTCCACATCATGGATATCCATTTGCCCATACCTATCTTTAGAGCCCTTGGACATAGCTCCTATAGATCCCATCCCGCGGTACATTTTATACGTTCGTCCTTGATATAAAATCGTTTCACCAGGGGATTCCTCGGCCCCTGCCAGCAGATTCCCAATCATCACCGTATTCGCACCCAAAGCCAAAGCCTTGGTGATATCCCCTGAATATTTAATTCCGCCATCGGCAATAATTGTTTTTCTTTTGTGCTTTGCCTGCTTGGAGCACTCCACTACGGCAGAGATTTGAGGCATCCCCACTCCGGCAACCACTCTGGTAGTACATATACTGCCAGGCCCCACTCCGACCTTTACCACATCAGCACCAGCCTCCATCAAAGCCAAAGTTCCTTCGGCAGTAACGACATTTCCAGCGATAAAAATAACATCTTTAAATTTTTTAGAAAGGTATTCCAAATTCGTAATCACATTTTTAGAGTGTCCATGGGCGGTATCAATACAAATCACATCCACATGGGCAGCACACAAGGCCTCCGCCCTGGCAATCCCTTCTTTACCGACACTGACAGCTCCCCCCACAGACAGACGGCCTCGAGAATCCTTCGTTGCTTGAGGGAAAGCCTGGGCTTTTTCAATATCTTTGATGGTAATTAATCCTTTCAGCTCGCCCTTCGCATTCACCACGGGAAGCTTTTCAATTCGGTATTTTTGCAAGATTTTTTTTGCTTGCTCAAGAGTGGTGCCTTCCACGGCGGTGATTAAATTTTCTTTGGTCATTAAATCTTCAATCAATTGATCGACATTGGTCTCGAATCGAAGGTCCCGATTGGTTAAAATTCCTACCAAGACTTTATCCACCGTTATGGGAACGCCACTGATAGAGTAGCGACTCATCATCTCTAAAGCTTTGCTCACTTTTTCCTTAGGTCCCAAGGTGATGGGATCCTGGATCATGCCACTTTCATATTTCTTAACCCGCTCGACTTCTAAACATTGTTTTTCAATGTCCATATTTTTATGGATAATTCCAAGGCCTCCCATTTGCGCCATGATTCTTGCGATACGATTTTCTGTCACTGTATCCATAGCCGAGGAAAGAATGGGTGTATTTAAATATTTATCCTTGGCAAAAAAACTCTTTGGCGTCACCTCTGTCGGCACTATTTCAGAATACTGAGGAATAAGTAAAATATCGTCAAAGGTTAAAGCGTAGGATATATTTCTAAATTCCATTTAAATTCCTTTCGTATCAAATTATCGATACCATGTCGTATAGAGTTTATAATTTTCAGAAGATTGAGCAATGTACTTTATTTCTTCTTGAGTTAAGGGGCGAGCTACCCTTGCCGGTCTTCCTATAATTAAAGAACCTTCTGGAAATTTTGATCCCTCGGTCACTAAGGATCCGGCACCTACAATTGAGTTTTTAGCAATAAAACACCCATCCATTAAAATACTTCCCATGCCGATAAGACAGAGATCATCTATGGTCGTTCCATGAAGCATCACTTGGTGCCCAACGGTGACTTGATTTCCTATTTTTGTTCCCCATTTTTCAAAAGTCCCATGAATAACTGTTCCATCTTGAATATTGGTATCTTCACCAATTTCAATAGGCATGACATCACTTCTTAAAACGGCTTGATACCAGACAGAACACCCTTTCTTAAGAGTGACATTCCCAATGATCGTTGCATTTTCTGCTAAAAAAACGGACTCGTGAATTTGTGGAGTGAAACCTCGCACGGATTTGATTAGACCCATGGCCGAGAATATATACAATTCGCAAAGAGCTCAACATTTTTTATCAAAAAATTTAAAAAGAACTCTATTGAAGATAATTTGAATTCTTTACCAAGTTTTTTTGATTTTCTAACAAATGCTTGGTGACCCCTTCAATTTGCACATTTAAAAGCTTGCTTTGATTGATAAAATTTTTAGTCGCAAACAAAGGAACTTTATGCGAGATACAAAGGCTGATCGCTTGATCGGCTTGAATCTTAATCGAGTTTAATTTTTGGTGTCCTTGAAAATACACCCTAACATATTGTCTTGGTCCTTTAAGTTGAACAAAAACACATTGAAGTATTTTTATCTGCAAGGACTCTAATATTTGCCCTAAAAAATGATGGGGATCATAGGGGGCTTGAGATTTATTACCAAAATTGATGACCGCTCCGGCCTCAATGGGGTGGATAGGCACAGGAAGGGTAAACTCTAAACTTTTATCTTTTAACAAAACAAAGGGCTGATGCAATTCAGGAGTCAATGACACGCCAAATGGAAATAATTCTATTAAATCATTTTGATGAAAAACTTCTTCCTCTTCAGACTGATTTGAAAATAATAAATTCCCACCAAGAACTTGATAGATATCAGGAACTGGTAAATTAATATTAGTTGAGTTTGCCACTGTAATCACCCCTAAAAACTGCAGGAAAAGCTTTAGTTATATTTATATTCACCGTTTCTCCTACAAGGTTTAAATTTTCTGGAGCTTCAAAATACACCAACTTGTTTTGTGTACTACGTCCAGAATGTTTCACCATCCCATTTCCAAGGATGGGTTCTTCTTTTTTTTCAACAAGTACGCTTAATGTGCGTCCTTCATATTTTTTGGCAAGGTCAAAGGCCAATTCATTATGAAAATCAAAAAGACGCTGCAATCTTTCCGATTTGATGGCCTCGGGGATTTGATCTTCAAATTTGGCGGCCTTGGTATTTGGTCTTGGCGAGTATTTAAAGGCAAAAACGGTTTCAAAAGCCACTTCCTTAATCAATGAAAGAGTCTCCAAGAACTCAGCTTCGGTCTCGCCAGGAAAGCCAACAATAATATCTGTCGACAATACCACGTTGGGCATGATTTCTTTGATCATTCTTATTTTCTCGAGGTATTCTTCCCTGGTATAGCCGCGATTCATTTGTTCTAAAACACGAGTGTTGCCACTTTGAAAAGGCAAATGAATGTACTCACAAATCTTTGATTGATTTTGCGCTAACACCTTGATTAATTTTTCATCAAAATCCTTAGGGTGACTCGTGGTAAATCGGATACGCTCAACACTTGTCTCCTTGGCCACGGCACTCAATAAATCAGCAAAATCAGCCCCACACTCGCTCTGATAGGAATTTACATTTTGCCCCAAAAGAGTGACTTCTTTCACTCCCCTTTTGAGCAAAGTTTTAATGTCCATCAAGATATGGGATTGGGGACGGCTTTTTTCTCGACCTCGAGTAAAAGGAACCACGCAAAAAGTGCAAAAATTATCACAACCTTTAGTGATATTTACAAAAGTTGAGACCCCTGGATTTCGCACTAAAGTTTCTACATGATAGGGTTGTCGATGGGCAAATTGAGCTTTTACAATTTTAGATTTATTCGAAAGAGGCTTCTCTGCCTTTGAGTCTTTTTTATCTTCTTCTTTAACTTCTTGTTTAGCCTCATTTGACTCTTTAAAATAAAGATCCGTCAAAATTTCTGGCAAGGAATCTATCGCATCCGTTCCAAAAACAAAATCAATCATCGGCTGATTCTTTATTAATTTCTCTTTTTCCTGCTGGCCAACACAGCCCCCCACTCCAATTTTGAGCTGAGGATTTAATTCTTTCATTTTACGATAAGTCCCCACCTCTGAATAAACCTTGTGAACCGGCTTTTCCCTGATGGAGCACGAATTAATGATAATCACACTGGCTTCTTTTGGATCTTGAACGGGAACAAAATTCACCATTTCAAGCAAAGCCAACATGCGATCGGAATCGTTGACATTCATTTGACAACCATAGGTGGAAACGTAAACTCCTCGTCCCTTGCCAATATCTTGATTAGGATAGTTCTGATTCATGGTAAATTCCTCTGGACCTTAAAAGGCCCCATATTTAGGTAAAAAACTCATTGTGTCAATCCAATCTTTGATATATATAGTCAGGCTTTATTTGACCTCTTTCCTATTCCTTGAGGAGATATATGATTCCAAGACGACCAAACTCAAAAAAATGGGCTCACTTCCCACAGGATTTAACCTTACAAATTAAAGATGCCGTTGAGGAAACTTTCGGCAATCAACTGAAAAACCATCGAATTGTTACTGAAGGCCGAATTTATCCAGAAGAAGTTCTTTTTCAAATTGGGTTTCTGGAAGAAGGGCGACTCAAACAACCTAATTTTGAGATTTCCTTTGATATTCCCGATGATAAAAGTGATGTTTGGCTCCAACTACACAAAGGAATTGATCTTATTCATGGCGCCATGCTGGACTATCTAGAAGATGAGGACAACACCGAGCTCCCCCTTTATTGGAAAAAGATCCATTTTAAAAACGAAAACTTTTATTTTCAATTTTCAACGACGAATACAGAATTAGAAAACCTTGCCAATAAATTACTAGGCCTTGAAGAATCAAATTTAGTGGTTTCTTCACCCGATTCGGATAAAGAATCAGATGATGCTTTCGAGCTTGCAGAAATTGAAGAACTGAAAACTCTACAGTAGATTTATTTGTTTTAAGATCCAAGGTTTAAATGTTTGGGTTTTAACAATAACTCCGTAGGTATTGCAAACTGAAGGATTTGTTTTGTCTGTGACGACGACGGCCATATTAATTCCTACAAGATAATATTTACCTTGATAGTAATAGACTGTTGGCCCACCTGAATCACCACTGCAAATTCCTTTTCCATTTGTTTGATCTAAAACAATTTCGATTCCTTCATCCTCCTGAATGGGAACTTCACTCACTTTATAGAGTTTCATTAATTGATTTCCCAGTCCCGGACCATGACTCCCATATCCTAAGGAGATAACGGAATCTCCTTTTTTAAGTTCCATAGCAGCAGGTAAAATACTGATGGGTTCATATTCGGCAGGAACCTCATTTCGTAATTTTAACAACGCCATATCAAAATATTGCCCGTCGGATCTGATATATCCAGAATGCATTATCGATTTCTTCACATAATCTCTATTTACCTCATTCGAAACTAAATTGAGGGAATAAATCACTTCAACAACTCCATGTTTTTTTAAACTTGGATCTATGTTTGAATCTAGTTTTTCGTCTTTGTTAACGGTATTGCTTGTTATCTTTCCAAAAGCTTTTTCCAAACAGTGAGCTGCTGTTAAAACATGGAACCGACTAACGATAATTCCCGTACAAACTGAAATATTTTTGGGTTTAGGATCCGTTTCCTTATCAACGGAATAGACGTGCATCAGAACCGTAAATTTCTTCAAAGGATCTGAACCAAGAACTTCAGTCCCTCCAATGATTGCAGAGCTTTTTTCTAGGGAAACTTCAGTTTGATGGCTTTTATTTTGGTGATTCTTATCTTGGCATGAAATCAAAAATAGAAATCCAGCTGCAAGTAAAACGCTTTTCAATAACTTCTGATTAAGTATTTTCATAATGACTCTGGTTTATGCAACATTAGAACCAAATCTCTTATTCTTATTATCAATGCAAGAATAAATACATTCGCTTTCACTATCTAAATTTGAATTTTTTTCATCACGTGTAATCTAGTTCTTCCATTCTCTACCGGTAATGACATTTATGTTTTGCCTATTTTTACTATTTAAATAACTGACGAAGTTTTCGAATATCTAAAGCTATGTTTTCAAGTCGATCATGATAGGTATCCATCTTGTGAAAGGCTTGTTTGATTTCTTTTTCTTTTTGATGTTCTTTTTTTACATGGGCCTTAAGGCCTCTCAAAGCCACTCTGGCTCCTTCGATTGAAAATCGGTCTCTGTGTAAAAGTTTTCTTATAAGAAACGCATTTTCAACATTTTTTTTGGTAAAAAGTCGCTGGTTATTGTGGGCTTTCTTAGGCTTTAATACCTCAAATTCACTTTCCCAATAGCGAAGCACATACTGCTTTATGCCTAGAAGATCTGAAACTTCACCAATTTTAAAACCCATCTTATCAGGAATAGCACTGATCTCTTCAAGTAATAAATCATCACAAAGTGCTGCCGGCAAGGAAATGGGTTCAGAAATAGTGAGGGGAATCGACTCTGAAGCTAGAACTTCCCTCGCTTCAGGTTCAGGCTCAGTGTCAGCTTCAGCTTTAACTTCAATTTCTGTTTCTGGTTCAGCTGTTGATAGAGGAATCTCAGTTAAAATAGAAAACTCCATTTGCTCTTCTTTGAAATCTTTCTTGAAATCCTTAGAAGGAACAATTTCAGGTAAATTTCCTTGAGGGTTAAAGGGAGATATTTTTTGTTCTCCACCTTCTGGGTTAGATATCGTCATCCTCGTCCTTCAATTGAGAATAATCTTCTCCATTAAGCATGGCTCTTAATACCTGAGAGGGCTTAAAAGTTAATTTCTTTCGGGCCGAAATCATGATCTGAACACCTGTTTGAGGATTTCGTCCAACACGCTCGTGCTTGCTGGTAACCACAAAATTACCAAAGCCTGATATTTTAATTTTATCACCATGATGCAATTGATCTTTAATGGTATCAAAAACAAGTTCAACTAATTCACTGGCTTCTTTTTTAGAAAAACCAATTTTACCATACACTTTTTCAACGATATCCGCCTTTGTCATCGTTGACTTCCATACATTTTGACCAGCCATGATCTACTCCATTTTCCATTACTCAACAGGTTTTTTTAATTGTAACCACAAGCTTAATAAAATCAAGCAGTTACAATGAAAAACTCAAGCGCCGCGTCTAAAATTTTACCTGAGTGTGATTTGAAAGCTTTCATTTAGTTTTTTAAGTATTTGCTCTTGATATTGATTGACTGTGGATTCATCCAGCGTTTTCTCAAAATCTTGAAAACGTATTCTTAAAGCCACACTCTTCTTGCCCTTCTCTAAGTTTTCACCTTGGTAAATATCAAAAACTTCTAAATTTAATAAATGCTTCGCCACAATTTTACGAATGACAGTAAAAATTGATTCAACTGATTGATGAGAATCTGCAAGCAAAGCCAAATCTCTTTCGACCACGGGGTAACGAGAAATATTCTGCACTCTCTTAACCCTGGAAACGATCGGGATGATATTATCAAAATCAAATTCACCAAAAGCGATGGGAACTCTGATTTTTTCCTCTTCTAGAATCAAAGGATGAAAGGTACTGATAAAACCTCTTTTTCTGCCTTCAACCATAAGAACTGCTGTTTGATAGGGATGAAGATAATCTGGAAGTTGAATGTCCGCACTTTCATTGACCTTCGAAGGTTCAATTTGTTTCCAACCATATGATTTAACTCGGAAGTCATTTAAAAGTCCCTCCACCGCTTCTTTAATCATAAAAATCGGCGGGGCCTCAGGTGTGGATTTCCAAAGATCCCTCTTCGCTCCCCAAGCAACCAGGGCCAGGTTTTGCTTCTCTTTAAAGGACTTTGCCGTTGATTGAAATACCTTTCCCATCTCAAACAGCTTTCCATTGTCATGACCATAGCGAATATTACTGAGGGCATTTTTGAAGAGACCATAAGTCAGCAAGGGTCTCATGATATTTAAATCTTCATTTAAGGGATTTTTTAATCTCACTAGCGCTTCTATTTTCTCAAAACCCAACTCTGAATAATCAAACTGGGGACCGTTAAACTTCAAAAAATCTTTTTCACCTATAAACGAATAATTAAATCCATGGGAAAACCCATAGCCTTTGATGACCTTAGCGGATTTAATCATATTGACATAAACAGGATCATGGGAAGTGGGCTTAAATGACAGGGCCGGCAATGTTTCTGGGATATGTTCATAACCTTGAAGCCTTGCATACTCTTCAACTAAGTCCATATCTGATTCAAGATCCACTCTGAAGCTCGGCGGGGTGACCTGAAAAATAATTTCATTCTTTTTATCGCCCGTTTCAATCCTTTCAACCCGACAAGAAAGTCTTTTCATCCAATCCATAAAGAGATCGGCCTTCGCTTCGTACCCTATTCTTTCCGTTAGCGTAGCTAGGGGAATTTCAATCACCTTCGGAGAATTTGGCTTTGTATAAATATCATATTCATCTGCGTACACTTCACAAGCAGAAGCCTCTCCCCCTGACTCCACAAGGGACGCCATCGATGAAATTGAAGGTGAGATTGGGGATGAAACTTGATGAATCAAAAAAGCGGCTCGGTCCAAGGCGCGCAAGGCTAGATTGGGATCAATACCCCGAGCAAATCGATATCCTGACTCCGTCTCTATCCCCAAAGTTCTGGAAGTTTTTCGAACAGAGTGAGGCAAAAAATACGCGGACTCTAAAAAAATATTTTTCGTTGCTTCCGAAACTCCAGAGGTCTTGCCGCCAATTAATCCTGCTAAGCACAAGGTTTCATTATTTTCATTTTTGATGGATAGCTCTTCGCCAGTAAGAGTGATCTCGGTCCCATCAAGGGTGATAAATTTTTCGTTTTTCGAAGAAAGTCCCACTTTTATTTTGGAGTTTGGAATAAGATCCGCATCAAAGGCATGGAGTGGCTGACCCATATCTTGCAAAATAAAATTAGTCACATCCACGATATTATTAATTGATTTTAAACCTAAGGCTTCAAGCCTTTGTTTGAGCCATGCCGGCGAAGGGCCCACCTTGACATTCTCAATGAATCTTCCTGTATATCTTGGACAAAGATCTGGATTTTCTACCTCTAAATGAAATCGTTTCTTTGTGGATTTTTCCTTACGAAAAATCCCTTCATCCCTATGATTTGTATTTTTTAATTCTTTATTTAACAAGCAAGAAAGTTCCCTGGCTAAACCAAAATGACTTAAAACATCCGCTCTGTTGGGTGTGACTTTAATTTCAAAAATAACATCATTTAATCCTTTATACTCGCTAAATAGCTGGCCCACATTCGCCTCTGCTGGCAAAATAGCAATCCCTTCATTAGACTTTCCACCTTCTGATTCAAGCAAACCCAGCTCTTTATAGGAACATAGCATGCCATAGGATTCCACATTTCTAATCACTGATTTTTGAATAGAAAAATTCCCAGGTAAGATGGCTCCGGGAAGAGCGACAATCACGCGATCTCCCGTTTTATGATTTTGGGCCCCACAAACAATCTGATGAACCACACCCTGACCCGTGGTCACTCGACATAAAGACAACTTGTCTGCATTAGGATGCTTATCTTTTTCAAGTATCAATCCGATAACGACATTTTCAAAATCCTTTGCCTTATTTTCAATGGACTCAACTTCTAACCCAGACCGAGTCAGTAAATCAGCTAAAGCTTCAGGGGTTTTCAAATAATCTTCTATATCAATGTAATCGGTTAACCACTTTAATGAAATTTTCATCTATATCCTCAAAATCCTTGAAAAATTAAAACTGTTTTAAAAATGATAAATTATTTTCTGGCAATAATCGAACATCAGGAATTCCATATTTAATGACGGCCATTCTCTCTAATCCAAAACCAAAGGCAAAGCCTGTCCATTCAGGATATTTGATCTTTGCCGTCTCAAAAACTTTAGGGTTCATGAGCCCAGCTCCACCGATCTCGATCCATCCCGTTTGCTTGCACAGGCTACAGCCTTTTCCCTTACATAGAGGGCATTGACAATCCACCTCTGCCGAAGGTTCTGTAAAAGGAAAAAAACTAGGACGAAATCTTGTTTTTAAATCGGAGCCAAAATATTCTTTCACAAAAAACGAAATAGTGCCTTTGAGGTCAGCCATGGAAATTTTTTTATCAACACACATCCCTTCAATCTGATGAAAATTCGGCAAGTGAGAAATATCACTATCACACCTGAATACGGGACCTGTTCCAATAATACGAAGTGGCAACTCCTCTTTTTCTAAAGAGTGAATTTGAATCGGCGACGTATGTGTTCTTAAGACATGAGTGTCATCAATGAAAAAAGTATCTTGCATGTCCCTAGCTGGATGATTTTTAGGGATATTCAAGGCTTCAAAATTATAGTAGTCTGACTCTATCGATGGCCCTAACCGAAGAGAATAACCCAACCGGGATAAAATATTCACGATCTCTTCCATGACCATATAAACAGGGTGAGGAGACCCAACTACCTGAGCCGTTGCTGGCAAGGTTAAATCCAAATACTCGGCTTCCATTTTAGCCATGATTTCTTGTTTTTTTAACTTCTCAAAACAAAGATCATGGGCAGACTCTAAACTCTGTTTTATTTCATTTACTTTTTTTCCAAAAAGTGGCTTTTCTTCCTTAGAAAGCTTTGCCATCTCTTTCATCACTTCCGTCAAATCCCCGTTTTTACCCAGAACTTGAACTTTAAATTGATAGAGCTCCTCACGGGTTTTCGCCTCGTTAAAATAGGTCATCGTTTTTGCGTGTATAGCTTGTAACTTTTCATAAATATTCATACTGTGAACTATGACAGCCCACTTAAAAGGACGCAAGATTTTTTACTTTGAAGCATCGACTAAGATGCCCCATGGTAAGAGCGCCTTTGAAAAGTCTTCAAGCAACCTCCAAGACCCCATTGACTAAGACTCTATTTTAAAAGATAGTTCCGAGGTTATGGCGCAAAAAAATAAATCTAATTATTCCGCTTATAAAGCAAGACAAGAAAAAAAGGGGACTCCTGCAAGCCCTGCACTTAAGCAAACTTTCTTAAAAGACACAAAATTGGAAAAAACTCCTTTAAGAGGAAAACATAAAAAACCAGCAGAAATATTTAGCCTGGAAGAGGCTAATGACCGCCTTTATGACATCTTCAAAAACCACTCCTTCTCCCAGATATCTCATGAACAGAGAAGGGCCCTAGCCCATTATTATCGTCTTTTGATGCTCAACCAAGAAAAAGAAAATTTCACGCGCTTGCTGACCCTTAAAGATATTGCCATCAAACATTTTTTGGATTCGCTTCTGGTTCCCACTCACTGCCAGCTACTTTTCCCTCTCTTAGATTTAGGAACGGGCCCGGGGCTCCCAGGAATTCCTTTAAAAGTTTTTTTCCCAGAAGAGAAAATTCTGTTAGCAGAAGGGGTCCAAAAAAGAGTTACTTTTTTAAAACATTGCCGCGAAGAAATGAAACTTAAGAATTTAGACATTATTGGCAGAAATATATTTCCTGACTTCGTTTACCCTGTTCAGGGCGTCATCACCCGTGCCGTAGAAGACATCACCAATACCATGAATCATGTCATGGGATGCTTGCAAGTTGGCGGAAAAATTTATTTTATGAAAGGCCCTGGAGTCGATCCCGAGTTGGTCCTGGCGAACCAGGCCATGAGTGAATATTATACTCTTGAAAATGACATTACCTATGAAATTCCAAACACTCCTCACCATCGACGTTTGATCGTTTTTAAAAAAATCAAAAGCAAAAGTATAGATGATTTCGACGATGAGGACGAACCATGACGGCTCCCCTCCCCTTCGCTCGCCTTGAATTCCTTACCTCCAAACAAAATCCTAAATTTAAAATCTGGAAAAGTCTTCTTCAGGCCAAGGGAAGAAAAACCGAAAAACTATTTCTCCTTTCTGGCGAAAAAATTATTTTAGATTTTTTTAATAAAAGCGGCAATGATCGCCTCAACAAGAAGAAATCTATCAGCGACTTTCAAATTTCTGCTATTTTATTTCCTGATAACGAAGCACTGTATCTTCATTTTATGAACTTGATCAACGGATCAACCCCTTCGGATTGGAGGGGTGACGATAAGGATTCAAATCAAGGCCAAAAGATGAAAGCGTATCGACTCAGCGCTGATCTTTTCAATGAGCTGGACACCTTAGGAACACATTTTTGCTTAGTCGTTTTAACATCTAAGGAATTTAAAGGTGCCAATTTAAATACGCCTCCTGTCGACTTGGAACTCGTTTGTCCAATCAGTGATCCCAGCAACTTAGGCGCTATCTGCCGCTCCGCCTACGGCTTTGGAGTTAAGAAATTGATATTAACTAAAAACTCAGCTGACCCTTATCACCCTAAATCATTGAAAAGCTCCAGCGGCGTCGCTCTGCAAATGCAGTTTGAACGACTTGACAAAGAGCTCTCGCAAATTCAACCCAATCAGATATCAGAATATGACGTGGGTTTAGACCTTCTAGGCACCGCCATTTCTGAATACCCTTGGCCGAAAAACCTTCGTCTTTGGCTTGGGGAAGAGGGACAAGGCCTGAAAATCATCCCGAGAGCTCAATGCTTGTTTATACCGACTCAAGGAATCGAATCCCTCAATGTCACTGTTGCCGGGAGTATCGCCCTTTACCTTTATCAGTCCAGCAGAAACAAGTAAAAAAAAAGCGATCAAAAAAGGTTTGATTCGTTACTCCCGAGAAAAGGGATTTTAAAAGATGGTTCGCAAGTTTAAGAAAGTTTTTTCCTAAGAATGCATTGAGTTGAACAGCACCCTTCATTTGAAAAATGGGAACTAGTTAGATCTAATGAGAACCATCTGAACATTCTTAGGATAATGGGGCTTGTATGAGTTTACACTTTAAAAGAGTTTTTTCCACGGTTGTCATTTTATTGTTTTTCATTGCTTCTGCTGGTTTTGCAAATCTGCAAAATGCCGATTCAAAGTTTAAATCCAAATTATACAATGAAGCCGCAAAACTATACGAGGAAGAAGTAAGAAAAGACAACTATAAGTCTTTAGAAGTGGAAATAAAAGAAGAGATAGTCCTTAAACTGACACAAAGTTTGATTTTATCAAATGCGTTTGAAAAAGCCTTGCTACAAATTTCCAAATTAAATTTGACAGAGAAAAGCAAAAATTACCCCTTTTATTTGTTGTTAAAGGCAAAGTCTTTTGAAAAGTATTTACAAAATTATCGATATCAAATGCAACAGCTAGTAGTTGAAGGGGAAACGGATATTCTTAAAAAATCCCCAGCATACTTTGAGGGGCAAATCCGTGAAATAACCCAAAACCTTTGGCAAAATCGACTTGAGTATTTAAATATAGTTTTAGCTGAAAATTTATATTTATTTGATATGTCGAGTGCTGACTCAGAATTAATTCCTACCTTTTATGATTATCTTATGACTCAGTTTCAGGCGAATTATCAATGGCAAAATGTTAAAGAATTTAATATTGAAAAAATGTTAAAAGAAGCCTCTGAAGTCGAGGCAAAGTCTTCACTATTAAAGTCAATGACTGCACCATTTTCACAAAGTGAGATTAATAAAAAAAGATCTTATATTCGCGAGAAGTGGTTAATTGAGTTAAAAAAGCGCGAATGGCAAATTCCACAGTACGTTGATTATGAATTCAACTTTACGGAAAGTAAGGAAGAAAAAGAAGCTATTGAAAAAAACAAAGAGCTGTCAGACAAAATGAATTTCTTTTTAGTGGGTCTAAAAACCTCTCGAGCGAAATCGGAATGGTATGTTCTACTTGCAAAAAACGAATTTAAAAATAAAGATTTTGAAAAGAGCTATACTTATTGCGAAAAAGCGCTGGATTTATACAAATCTCAAATCTCTGCTGAGTGTTTTGAGATTCAAAGATCCATTGCCAACAAAGAGATGAACTTTGCCCACGGTTTATTTGATTCTGAAGAAGAAATTGAAGTGCCGTTGAAGGTACGTAATTTTGATAAAATATTTATACGTCTGTATGAAGTTCCTTTTGATGGGAACTGGGATAAAGCCTTATCAGACTTTAGAAGCTCTACAAACGTTTATCTTGATAACGAGCGCATAAAAAAATGCTTATTGGAAAAACCTGTTTTGGAAACAGAAATAAGTGCTAACACAAAAAGAAAACATACCTACAGTGAGACCTTAATTAAGATTTCTAAACGTCAACCTGGACGATATATAATATTGGCCTCTGAACATAAGAGCTTTGAGTTTGAAAAAAAATTTATTGCCGGGACCTTTGTATTAATTAGCGATTTGGTTATGCTCACTCAAACGGGCATCGAGTTTAATTCTGAAAAATCATTGGCTGTTAAGGATATAATGAATTTGCCAACTCAGCATTTTTATTATTTTAATTTCATTACTGGAAAATTAGAAAAAAATGTCAATTTGCTGTACTCATTAAATCATAAGGCCAACCAGTTACTGCAAAATCAAAATGATAAATCTAGTGTCTGGGATGATTGGGATTTTACGGGACAACAAAGATTAGGCTATGGCCATCAATTATATGCAGTGGCTTATAAGGGAAAATCTTTTTCGTATTTAAATCAGTACATAAATAAAACACATCAACAAAAAGTGGATATGATTATAGAGAAAGACCGCCCTATTTATCGCCCCGGGCAAAAGATTAATTTCAAGGTGATGGCCTTACAACGGGTTCCTTTTGGTTGGCAAGTGATGCCTTTTAGGAAAGTCACAGTAACTATCAAAGATGCGAATTACAAACAAGCTCATACGGTAGACTTAAAACTAAATGAAATGGGGTCCTCTAGTGGTGAGTTTGAAATTCCTAAAACGGCTTTGTTGGGAAATTACCATATTGAAGCGCTTATTCAAGATCAGGATTTGAATTTAACAAATGTTGTGAAAAACTTTACCGAGTATTTCAAAGTTGAAGAGTATAAACGGCCTGAGTTTTTTGTGGAAATTCCTAAGTCAGAATCAGTTTGGGTGTTTAATAAAAAATCCAAAATTCTGATCAAGGCAAAATATTATCATGGTTCCCCAGTAAAAAATGCGGTGGTTAACTATAATATAACTCCGCAGGCGTTTTGGCCTTGGTTTTATCGCCCGTGGTTTTATGATCAAATCGTCACTCATGGAACTGATCCATCCGCAGAGCAAAAAATGGCTGGCTCTGGAACGACAAATGATAAAGGAGAGTTAGAGATCGAATACACTCCACAAAGTAAATCAGAATCCCCGATGCAATACTCGGTAAAGGCAGATATTCGTGACACCGGTGGTAGAACTATTTCTGGAAACCAAAGTTTTTATGCCAATAAATCTGAATATGTTATTCAATTGGTTCAAGATAAAAACTTTTTCTTTAGCAATGAAAATCCAAAATACACTGTAGATTTGAAAGATTTGAACGGAAGAAAATATGCTGGCGATGTTCGTTTTGTTTTGTCTGAAGTATTGCCTCCTACTTCAGAGCAATTAAAAAAGTTAAAAGATAAAGAAAAGAATCCTTACGGGAACCCTGAATATCCATACTATCCGCAGTTTCGAAGAGGATATGCCTCTCATCATACTCCAGAGCATGATGTTAATTTTTACCTTAAGGATTTAACAAAAAAAGAAGTTGAAAAGAAAAACTTAAAAGTGAAACTTGAAAAATCATTGAATGCTGAATTTTCAATACTTAAAGAAGGTTTTTATCATTTAAAGGCGGAATCTTTGGATTCGCAAAATGTTAGCGCCAGTAATGAATTGTACTTTATGGTTTATCAAAATGGGGAAATGATATCTCAGTTTTATTTACCTAAATTTACCTTGCAGGAAAAAAAGTCCTACCAAGTAGGCGATAAAATTAAAATCATTTTTGGTTCAAGTCAGTTGATGGGCGATGCTGTCGTCAATGTTTTAAGAAGGCAGTTTTTAGGAGCAAATAAGATCTATAGTGATAAAATCAAATTTAGACTTTTTGAATTTAAGGCTGAAGATCAGTTTCAAAGAAATGTCACATTCACTTGGTTTGGCTGGGGCGAAAGGAAAGTGATTCAAGGTAGTGAAAATATTGAAATTGAACCTTATAACAAAAAGCTTAATTTAGTGTTGGAATATAAAAAGGAATTAAAGCCCCGTGATAAGCAAAGTTTAAAAATCAAAGTCGAGAACTCGTCTTCAAATCTTGAGGGATTGTTAAAAGTCTATGATCAGTCATTAGAGTATTATGGCAAAGATTCTAAAGATCGTTTCATGGAACTTTATTCCTCGGATGAATCATCACAGCCTGTTTACGCTTTTGAATTTTACCCTCAGACAACTCCAGTGCCAGAAAAAATAAATGTTTTTAGTGCCATGATTGAACTTTTTAGAAAAAACGTAAATCTGAAAAGACCACCTAGATTAAATATTGATTTTGATATGTATGCTTATCGAGGTCGAGGGGGAGAAAATCTTTTAAAATCAATGGAAGTGACTGCATCGACTGCAGGTAACATGGAAATGGATTCCTTGGCGAGTGTCCCGGGAATGAAGCCTCAAAGCATTGGCGCCATGGGGGGAACTGCTCCTGCCGCGGAAGATAAAGCTGGCGCTATGAAAGGGGAGGCTCTTTCAAAAAAGGACTCCTCTTCAAAACGTCAAGAACAAGAGGATCAGGAAAGCTCTAAAGTTCAAGTGCGATCTGATTTTTCTGAGACCGCTGTTTTCAGTCCACAAATTGAATTCAAAGGAAGAAATGCCAGTGTCGAATTTAAGCTTCCTGATCAATTGACAACTTGGAAATTGGAAACTTTAGTTGTTGGTAAGAACGGAACTTTAGGACAAGGGTCGGGAAGTTTCATTACCAGTAAGTCTTTAATGACCAAGTTACAATTACCAAGATTTTTCCGAGAAAATGATCAGTCGGAAATCCGCGTATTTGTAGAAAATAAATCCAAAAAAGATTTATCAGGTTTTGTCAAAATCACGTTAGAGCAAGAGGGTAAAGATGTTTATGCTCTTTATGCGAAGGAATTAAACAAGAAAAACTGGACATTAAAAGCAGGGGGACAAGTTTCTTTAGCATGGAAGGTGGAAGTGACTTCAACGCTTAGTGATTTAAAAATCAAAACGGTGGGGATGTCAGGTGAGGAAGCTGATGCTGAAGAAAGAATTATTCCTGTATTACCTTCTCGAGAGCGGCTAATCGAATCACAAATTTCCTTTTTGGATGACAAGATGAAAACCAAACTCGTTTTACCTAAGTGGAATGAAAAAGATGAAACTCGTGTAAACGAACAAATTGCGGTGCAAGTGGATCCCCAATTGCCATTGATGCTGTTAAATTCTATTCCTTCATTGATTAACTATCCCTATCATTGCTCGGAACAATTAATTAATAAATTTGTTCCCTTAGCCATAGTAAACTCTTTGTATGAAAAAAATCCAAAGCTTAAAGAAGCTTTAAAAAAAGTGCCACTAAGATCAACTTTCAATCTGCCGTGGGAAGATAAAGATCCAAGACGCTTGATTAACCTAATGGAAACACCTTGGAAGCGTGTTTCCGAAGGGTTAACAAGTCCTTGGGATTTGATTCAACTAACCGATTCAGAACAAGTTGAAAAAATCAAACGTTATGTTTTTACAGAATTGCAGAATCGACAACTTTCTAGTGGTGGCTTTTCCTGGTTTTCTGGCGGCAAGGAAGATTTGTATATTACCTTAATTGTGCTGGAAGGCTTTTCAGAGGCGATGAAATATAGAGTCGATATTCCCAAGGACATGATCAGTAAAGCTTTAGATTATGTTTATAGTGAATTGCCAAAGCATTTAAAAGCCGAGCCATCGGAACTGCAGTTTTTGATTTATGGTTCGTATATTTTTTCTTCCTTTGATGAGGTAGGTTTAAAGATGTCGAAAAATAAAGACGCTCTAAAATCCTGGGTGCCTTTTATCGAAAAAAATGACCATCTCATCACCCAGCTTGGATATGCCTATTTGGCGAATATTTATCAACGCATGAATCAAAAAGAAAAAATGGAAAAATCATTAAAGCGGGCATTTGACGGTATGAAAACCGATGATTTGATTGGTTCCTACTGGGCTCCCGAAGAGAAGTCCTGGATTTGGTACAACGATAGTGTGGAAAAACATGCTTTCTTTATTCAAACTTTAGTGGAACTAAAACCAAAAGACGAGCGTATTAAAAATTTAGTTAAATGGTTGTTGTTTAACCGAAAAGGTAACGAGTGGAAATCTACAAAAACTTCAGCTAAAGCGATATATTCCCTTATTGGCTTTATGAAAAATAGTGGAGCCTTAGATAAATCAACGCTGGTTGATTTGAAGTGGGGTGATTTAAACAAAAAAATTGATATTGACCCCTTCGAGTTTAAAAAAGAACCATTAAGATTTATCAAAACTGAAAACTTTAAACCTGGTGACGGCGTTATTGAGTTCAAAAAGACGGGAACTCTGCCGGTCATAGCTTCATCAACTTGGATCTATACGTCGGATAAAATCAATTCCGCTTCGGCATCGTCTGTGTTGTCTTTAGATCGTCAATTTTATCAGGTTAAAGGCGATGCTAATAAACAGACTTTAGCGCCACTAAAATCAGAAGCTAAAATTAAAGTTGGAGATGAAGTGGAAGTCCAGTTAAAAATCAATGCTAAATCGCAGTTAGAGTATATTCACTTGAAGGACCCTCGAGGTTCTGGTTTCGAGGCCAACCAGCTTTTAAGTGGTTATGTTTGGGATTTGCTAGCAAGATACGAAGAGCCTAGAGATTCATTAACTAACTTTTTTATCTCGTGGCTTCCGAAAGGGGAATACATTTTAAAACATCGATTTAAAGCCACAACAAAAGGAAAATACAAGTTTGGATCCGCGGTGATTCAATCCATGTACTCGCCGGATATGTCAGCATATAGTTCAGGAATGATTTTAGAAGTTGAATAGTTTTACAGAATTTAGTTTCGCGAAATTCTTTAGCAAAGTTTATTGCAAGACATAATAGACCTCTTTCATATTAGGTGGCCTCAGCGAAAAATAAAGGGTCCACCTCTAGGCGCATCTAAGGAAGTTAATATTTATTTTTTCAATTTCAAGGAGCCTGTGATACTTTCCAGCGCATGAGATTAGCCTATGCTTCATATATTTTTCCAAAGTTTAAAAATTTAACAGCAGCTTTTTCAGAATCGGCAGGTCGATTAATGGAAGAATTTACCTGCGAGGCAACCATCAAGATTGATGGGACATATTTCAAAACACCAATGGAAGTTGGACCAGTGAAGAATGATAAAAATAAAAGAATCAAAAGCTTTAAAGATATGTCTTCATTTTTTATCAGAACCGCGACGACTTTATGTCCAAATGCTAGCGTTGCAGTTGATCGTTTTCATTTGGCTGAACAACTTCACGTGTGCATTCGTACCTGACTAGGCCAGCAGCATCATATAAAAAAAGATTGGCTGATATTAGAATTGATGCGACGAAAACCCAAGAAAAAAATCCGAATAGTGTTCCTAAAAATTATAGTGAGGTCAAATCATTGATCTCAAAGTTAAATATGGAACTAAAGCTGTTACAGAATGCTGTAAATACGAATGTAGAAAATATGACTTCTATGATGCGGGAAGCTGAGCTCCTTTATTCAGAGATTCCTAAAAACGAGCAACAAACTGATAACAATAATAAACTAAGAAAAGGAATTGCTGACCTTCTAAATCGCGCGGAGCTTACAAATAAAGCTATGATAATCAGTTTAGAAAGTTTTGACCCCTTCTTAGAGCAGGTAGTAGCTGCAAGAGTCTTTCTTCTGAATGGCAGCAGCGAAAATTCGGCAGTAACCAAAAGAGCTCCAAAAGATATAAACCAATACAACAAAGCTCTAATTTCGCTCGACAATTTTTTGAATATTTTTAATGCGCTCATGTTAAGAAATGAAACAACTCGACAAAAAATAGACTTTCTACGGAAAACTTTAACTTGAACCTCATCTGCACTTGATAAACTAATTGGCAAATCTGATGGAAAGTTAAAGTCCTTCTTTAGTTTTTTTATTCTTCATTGATCAAGACGCCATAGACTCATCGCCGAGCAACCAGTCATTCTATTCACTGTTTCAGTTACCCCCACATAACCCTTGAAGTTGATACGGAACCTGCCATTGATTTTGAATATGCGCCCAGATATCTGCTGGCCCCACCAAGTTTTCCGGTCATAACTTTAAAAAATCCTGATCTTTTCGCAGGCAAACTCCATGCACTACTATTTCGAAAATGGAAAAATAGAATTAAAGGACGAGATTTTTATGACTATGGTTGGTACATTAAAAATAAAATCCCAGTTCGATTCAACTATCTCAAAGCAAAATCAATCCAAAGCGGTCACTGCCAAGTTAATGATTTGCGAACGTTAAATCAATAATGCTGTTTAGAAAGCCTTAGTAGCGTATGTTAATTTTTCTTTCTTTTCAACCCTGACTGGGAAAGTAACAATTCCGACAACAATGCAATTGGAACATTTCGATTTAATATGTGATCGCCTTCCATTATACAGTGAAGGACCGGAATTTCTTTATTCTTAAAACACTTTCTAACTGCTGGAAAATTCTTCAATTCTATTGGATTTTGATAACTAATTTTAGATTCAACAAAAAGAAATTCATTCGATCCTTTTTGAATTAAAAAATCAATCTCTTCTTGGTCCTTAGTTCTCCAATGAAAGATTTCCCAATCTAGTTGGAAATTATTTGTTAATTTATAAATTTCCGAAAAAACCAAGTTCTCAAATAAAAAACTTTGTTGTGGCGAAGTTAAAATCGGCTCTGCCGATGACCATCCTTGAAGACGACAAGCCAATCCAGTATCTATAAAGAAAATTTTTGGTGACTTAATTAACCTTGATGTTAAGTTTCCAGAAAAGGGTTTAACAAGAAAAATGACTCTCATCCGCTCTAATAAAGAGGTCCATTCCTTTATTGTCTTTGCATCAACACCTAATTCATTTGCAAAACCAGAGTATTCCAAAACTTGTCCGACTCTGCCCGCTAACAATTTAACAAATTTTAAAAACTCAAACTGTTTCTGAATTCCCGAAGTCAAGACAATATCTTTTTCTATATAGGAATTAATATAATCATCTAAATATTTTTTAATATTCTTACCTTCACGAGCATATAACTCAGGCCATCCACCAGTGTACATAATATCCTGGATTGTTTTTTTGTGAATGCAATATTTCGTGAATACTTAAGGTATTTAAATCGAAGAAGCTTGCTCGCCCTGCCAAACTCTCTTTTATTTGATGATCCAAGAGAATTTGATTCGAGCCAGTGAGTCTAATTATAGTCTTATGACTTTTATTTTCCCTTTTATAGAGATCAATTTTTCTTTTTAGGGATGGAAATAAATTGGGTGCATACTGAGCTTCATCAATAAAGAGATTATCTTTTCCAAATTGTTTTAGAAAGAGCTCTGGGTCCGATTGGGCGAGCTGACGAAGTGACGAATCATCTAATGAAATTTCTTTAAAACTTGGATCCAAATGTAAAATTAGGCTAGATTTCCCACATTGTCTGGGACCCCTTAAAATCTGAATCGGGTCACTATTTTCAGTTAATAAGTTTGATATATCTCTGTCTATCCACATATTTGGCCATAATGGAATGCTATTCCGTTTTAGTCAAAAACCAATTTAGAATCTATTCACAGACCAGAAATGCTGGTCTCACCATTCTTTCTTTAATTTTTAAAGATTAATTAAATTATGGAAAATAGACTAACGGATCTCCCCCAGCAAATTCTTTTTCTATGATTTTTAATGCTTGAAATATTTTGTCTTTTTTTGGGTCTCCGAATTCTTTTTTTCTTGAATTCACTGATTTATTTATCCATGAATTTGCTTGTGAAACTAAGAGAATGAACTCAGCTATTTTATGCTCACGCTCCTCGGTCCAAGGTAGGTTCGCCCAAAGCAGACGACTTTGCTCTTCTAAAATGCTATCTAAGCGATTTGGCACATCAGCCTTCTCCGTCGTTTCTAATTCCCGACGTGTATCAATATAAACTTTACCCTCTGCTTGAAGGAGGCTCAAAGTCCCCTTCCCCTCAGCTAAAATAGGAAGAGTTGCCTTGGTCATAAGGTAACTAAAGATAGGCCTAGGCACGGGACCAACATTTAACAAAAGAATTGAAGATTCCAAAGTTTCATCTAAAAGAACCTGCTGCAGGGGTACCTGATCTATGCCAGTAAGTAATTGAAGATTTACCGAAGGGTCATTCAATCCGGATTTAATCGAAGCAAGTTGACTTGGGCTTAAATCATTAAAAATAGGTAGAATGACACCTGACTTCTTGAAATTTTTTGGTGATACTTTCATGGCTCTTGCTAGGGCTCGAACATAATTCACGAGCACACTTTCTCCAGATAATTTGGTAGGAGTTTTCATAAATCCAAGGCCATAGATAGGAGCCAGATCCCAGGACGCATGCGTTCCACCAGTAACCTTCAATATGTTTCTTAAAAACTCTTCAGATGACCCACCAAGAATTTGTCGATTTTGTCTATCCCTTGCTTTGGCACTATTCAAAGCTGCTGATTCTGAAGGAACTTCTTGAAGAATCTGGAATGAATCTAATTGGGGGAGGGGCTTTTCGTAAACTTTAAAGCCTCTTTGCACTGTCACCATTGCTGGGTAAATCCAATTGCTAGGATTTATGGTCAATACAAGACTGGCTTTTAAAACTGCTGGAAGTGCCCCTGTCTGCTGTCCGAAAAGGTATCCTCCCCCATCATGAGCAGGAGCAATGGCCATATCCACCTGTTGTTGATGACGCTTTTGGAACTCAGAAAGACTGATGAGCTCGAGGGTTTCGGATAAGCGCTGAAGACCGCTTCCTTCGGGATTGAATTCTTCAAACAAGGTTGCCAATTTGATACGATTGTCTCCAAATCCATAAAGAATATGATCATCGTAAACGACCTGCATTCTACCTTTATAACCAAGATGAAGTACCCGATGAATCATATCCAAGGTCATTGCTTGATGACCTGTGCCTGGTGAGTTTGTCATAAAGAGACGGAGCAAGGGAAGTTGATTCAAAAAATCAGAGACTAGTTGCTCATCAGGAGATAGAGCGTAAGAAATCGAGTGTCTGTAGAAAAATAGACATCTGTCTATGGGCAATGCAAATGAATCAACGAATCGCAGTAAAATGAAGAAAAAGAAAATTAGTTTCATTGTGAATAAATCGTTGCAATTAATGAACCGAAAGGATTACCTTGAGGGGCTTGAGAAGAAAATAACAACCTCTTTAAAAGAGCTCTTTAGAAGAGGTTGTTATTTTGAAAAATCATTTTTTCTACGAAATGAAATTTTAGTTTATTAGCTGATTTAATAACCAAAATTACAATTTAAATTCATATTTACTTCAAGAGAAGAAATTTTCCCCGTGCGATCTAAATTGAATAGTTCCTGCCAACAATGTTTTCCTTCACGGATTCTAAGGGGCGCACCATTCTTTGTAAAAATAATTGTTCCATGCATAGTTACTAGGTATTTTCCTTTATTTTCACCTTGAAACTTAAAGTTAAAATCAGAGTCAGTTTTAAAACTGGATGACCAGTCTTGAATTGATTTAAAATACCCGTAATGCCCTTGATAGAGAGTCGTTGCTCGATGATCACGAACAACAGTAATTAAATTTGGACTGAGAATCTTACTTTGTTCTTCTACAAACTTTTCCCATCCTATTTTCAAAAATTCATAGTTGGATGCTAGATGGAGCCTGGGAAGAATTTTGAGCATAGATTGAAAAAGGTAAAAGAATGTTTATGGCAAGTAGAACTTTAATAAAGTATTTCATAATTAAATCCTAATTGATCTTGCATTTGTTTTGTATAAATCGCCAGTTATTTGATCCTTTAAGTATAACTTCACCAATTCCAAAATTATTATCAAAAAGTCGGTCAGTACTATATGCTATAAATGGAATCATATTCATGCTTTGCGAATAGTGAGTTGCGCCAGAAGATAACTTAAAATAGTATACCTTATAGTTTCCATTATCTTTACTATTTATGGGTTTTTCAATTTTATCCGTTCCATAATAGAGGAATACTTTTGGGTCGTTGTATTGACTTATAATCGATTTTGATACGGCAACTGAAGCTCCATAATAATTACCCCAACCTCCAGTCTTGTAATTTCCAGCCTCTAACAAGACAACATTGCAACCTTTATCTCCAAAGTCAGTTCCTTTGGAATGAACTATAAATAGAAACGTAAATACAAATAATATACCTTTCATTTTGCTTGCTGCGAATAACGTCAGCGCAAAAAAACTTTTTACAATCTGTTTTTGTTTAGACATAAAATTTTCTCCTTTAAAATGTTTTAGAAAAACTACTTTGAATCCTTAAATATTGGGCGACCTAGGTTTCAGCCATTTTTTAAGTTTCTTGACCCGGAAGTAGTCCTATTGGAACAATAACTCGCCGCATTGTAAATGTCAATATAAAATTGATCATTTAATCAAACATTATTGTATTCTATTGTAACTAAATATAATTTTATGTACTCTGATATATATCAGATGATAAAACGAAAAAACTCTCAAGGACATAAAACAAAAGATTTACTTATAAAGGCTGCGCTTCATTGTTTGGTCGAAGATGGTATACATAGCATTAGCTTTCAATCCATCGCAAAGAAGAGTGGGTTTCCCCAGCCCTTGGTGGCTTACCATTTTAAAAAAGTGAGTAAAATATTTCCAACAGTATGGGACTACATCTATGATATAGCCTTAAAAAGGACTGAGTCCAGTTTGAGCCATGCTGGTTCTGCAAAAGAAAAATTAAGTAATTATCTAAAAATATCGATTGAAATCTTTTCTGAATCCAAAGAAATTACAATCATCTATTTTCAACTACAGTATCTTGCTATTTTTGACGAAAAGCTAAAGTCAATAAACACTCAAATTAAAAACAAAGCTGTCAATCGTGTCGCAGAAATACTCCAAAATGGACAGCAAACAAAAGAGTTTAAGTCAGATTTCGATCCCTATCTCACGGCCAAGGCTATACATAGTAGTTTAGTAGGAATCTTGATAAATTCTATCACTGACATTGAGAACTTTGAACTTAACAAAGTACTATCAACTTTTGAAAGAAGAATATTTGATTCTCTAATATAAACGCTAAAGGATTCCATTATTTTTACGATCATTAACTTTTTATCTAAAAAATAAATCGAACTCTCTTTCAAAAGAGAGTTCGATTTTCATTCTTTCGAAATCTGACTTAAACTCTTTTGTTTGCTGTCCATTTTGGAGTATTTCTGCGACGCGATTGACGGCTTTGTTTTTATTTTATCATTTAATAGATATTTCGATATATAACTTTAGCCATAATTCCAATATATTACATTATTATTTGATCAAATGATCAATTTTATATTGACATGTACAATGCGGCGAGTTATTATTCCAATAGAGCTACTTCCGGATCAAGAAACTTAAAAAATGGCTGAAACCTAGGTCGTCTAATATTTAAGGATTCAAAGTAGTTTTTCTAAATCAATTTAAAGGAGAAAATTATATGTCTAAACAAAAACAGATAGTAAAAAGAATTATTGCGCTCACGTTATTCGCAGCAAGCATGACTTTCGCAAACAGAAACTATACGGCACAAGATGCAGACAATCTTAAGGAAATAGTTTTAAAAACTCAAGGTCGTCAAAATAGCGAACGGCCACCTTTTATGTGCGTTTGTTTTTCAGGGCCAGGATATTATCGGTCTGAAGTCCCCCCAATCAAGGGAACTGTCTATGGTGGACCTGGAAACTATCCTTATACTTCTTGGGTGTGCCCATCAGGCTGCACTCCAAAGTGAGTCATAACATTTTGCGCAGGCTACGCAATTTGTATTCCCCACCTAGAGCAGCGATTTCATTGCTGCTCTAAAAAAACTGAAATAAACCAAAGATCTTTTACAAAAGGTGAGTCAAATGAATCTAACTCTATGGAAAATTAATCTCGTCGCCATTTTTTTTGCATTTTCGGCAGCGAAGGCAAAAATGGAATATGTTCAGCTTACAGATCAGCAGGGTCAAGTCCGAAAGCTTTCCCGTCTGATCATGGGTACAGATCATCTAGTGCAACCTAACTGGGTCACCGAAGGACATCCAGAGTCCCCCGAGGCGTATGTATTTAAAGTCTTGGATGAGGCGGTTCGCTTGGGCATTAATGTGATTGATACTTCCCCAATTTATGTTGGGAATATTGAAAATTTAGTTGGTCGATGGTTAGAAAGTCGAAAGAATCTAATAAAGCAAAATAGTTTTTACGCTGAAAATGATTTAAATCCAGATCGTCAGATATATATTATCTCAAAGGGTGGCTTTCCGTTTGATTTGTTTTACTCTCAACGGCTTGAAAAAGGCTCTCATTCAGATGAACTCAAAAGTGATTTACAGAGTAAAGGCATTTTACAGGAATCAGGCTCTAAAGAAGAACAAAAATTAGTGAACTCCCCTCCGGGCACTTATGCAAGTCGACTTTATGGAAGTGAAAGTCAAATTAGAGAAAGAGTTTCAATAGAGCTTGGGCATACCCTTGCCAATTTGGGCAACGGATTAACGGTCTATTTGATGCATCGAGATGATTTTGATTCTGTAGAATTTGACGTGATCAAAAGAAATCAAACCCAAGTTGAAACTATAATGAAGGCATTAAGCCATCCCTCGGTTAAAGAAAATTTCCCAATGTTAGGTTGGTCAAATTGGACAACGGATCGCGTGAACAAATCCATAGGACTAAGCAATAGCAATCCGGAACTAGCATCCCCTCAACTGAACAGTCCGTATTTTTCATTATTTGAGATGAGCCAAAGATCCATTCACGCCCGCGGAATTCAGGTAACTCACAGGGAGATGATGGATGCGAACTTTCAGAAAGGGATATATTTAATGTCTTATTCACCTCTGGGCGGTTTCAGTATTTTGGATAAGCCAGAGCCGGCATGGGAAAATGCTAAATTGAATGCTGAAAAAAAGTTTAGAGAAAGAGATCCTTACTGGCAAAATGTATATCACGCAATATTTACCCCAGAAAATGAGGTCAGATATTATCGCGCTCTTAAGTGGATTAAAAAGTACAATCAAATTCACAATGCCAATTTTACTTTGGATCAGTTATTTAACGCCTATGCCCTTGCCCATGTAAGGACGAATTTTTTAACTGTGGGGCCAATAACCATAGAGCAGGTACGACGTACTGTAGACTCTCTAGTATTGTCCAAACAATTAGGAAAAGATGTGTTGGAAGAGCTCTATACAGTGGAAAATAGAGATTTCTCAAAGCATTTGAGGCCGTCGTTTTCTAGAAGTTGTTTAGCATTTTATAACTGATTTTGGCCCCGCGCTTGCTTACTCTTCTGAGTATGAAACGACCTCTGCATTTCTTTAAGAAGACTTGTTTAAAGCTGCTTATTTCAATTATAAGCTTGTTCGGGACTGCCTTGTTCGCAGAGGAACGTATAAAACAGGAACAGTGTCGCAGTTTTTATGCACCTAAGGGTCGATCGGTTGAAACTGACTCCACAGAAAAAGGAAGAGCGGAGGATGTTTTTAGAGAATTAGCTAGGTTAGAAGGACTTAATAGATACGAGAGAGCGCGTGAGGGATTCCTTCGTTTCGCCAAAAATACTGAACGAAACTGGTCCGTTCTTGAAGCAGGTAGCGCCTGGGGTTCTGGTGCCTTTCAAATGATTCAAGGTTTGTTACATCATGGAATAGGTCCAATGCAGCCAAATATATTTGCCGACGGAATTTTCGAATCTTCCATGAAAGTATTGATATTTAGGGGCCTTGGGCAGGAATATAAGAAGAATGATAGAGCACATTTGTCATTTCCTGAATCTCTAAATCTGAATTTAGATTCTAAAATGCGAGTTCCATTTGATGATGGTTGGAACCTACTGGTGCATCCTGATTTTATAAATTCCAAAGGAGACTGGAGGTTCCGTGAAAATTTATCAGTCTTGCCCGTAATAAAAGACAGAGCTTTATCTGAATTATACGCCGATTATGCCCATCAAGGTCCCGAGCGATCACAAAACTTGCAAAAATATCAGCATCAGGACACCATCGGAGCCGAAAGAACATTAGGATTTGCTGTAACCATAGGACCTGGGGCCGCAACCACTGTCCTTGGCCATATTCAGCTTAAAACTTCAATGGGTCCAGAGCAGCCTCACAATTTTGAAACGAATTTTGGTCCCATCGATAGACCAACAAACACGAAATCAGTGGAATTAGGTCGTTTGTTTTTGGATTTGCTGGGTTGGGATAAGCGGGACTGGTTGATCAATGGTTGGTTAAAGCACAAATACATTTCTAATTTCGTCCGCTATAGTTTATACCAAAAAGCCTTAAGCTGGCTATCTTGGGATTACCAACCCGAAGTTGCTTACGCCCAAGTAAATACCGAAAAAAAAGACAAATTCATGAATCCTAGAAGTCCATTTAAGTTTAGCTCAGCAAAAGTCATCGAAGGAACGGAAGGAAAGGAATGGCTCCTGACTATGAATCGCCAGGACATGAGGCGCTCAGAGGACCATGCCAATGTAGAAGTGTTACTAGCTTTGATCGATGGTTATTATGAGTTTGTTTCCAAGAAAAAGGACCAGCTCATTGTAAAGTTCGACCGCAATCAATTTGCAAGTCTTGAACGTATTGGCTTGTTAGAGTGGAGTCAAAATTTGGACCCGCAGAATCTTTCAGGTGAAAATTATCAGCGTTATGTTTATGCAGGAAGACCAATCCGCCAGTCCCGCGATGAATTATTAAGTAACCCATTCTTGCTAATCGAATTTCCCAAAGCGGAACTAGTGAAATTACAAGCCCACTTGAATCAAAAATCGCAATTTCTAAACAAACCTTTGGCTGCGCCTCTTGACGATCACTGAAGCAATCAAGTCTTGCAGAAACTAGTATAAAAATAATGGCTCAAACAAAGTTTGAATCTCGTTCTCTGTAAACAATGCTGGAGCAAAGAATCCCTTTTTAGTTTCTGCACACTCGAGGATAAGGTTTGGATTGCTTAAAGGCGAAGCCGCCCCCTTTAACCGATAGAATAGTTTTACAAAGGAAGTTTTTTTAGACCAATCATGACTAATCTTTGGACCCATTTGTTCAGCTAACACGAATTCAGTCCCAGCAAGAATTTCTAATTTACCGGGTTCCGACCGAAAGTTATAGATGTATAAATGACAAAGACGTTTATTGGTAGAAGAATAGGGACAAGAGGCACTTTGAATTTCGGTTTTTGATTTTACATCAAAACAGGCACTCAATTCAGCCGAATAACTTCCACCTCCGCCAAGTGGACTTAATGTTAAATCTCTTCTTAACATTAATGCAGATAAAGGTGCCGCACTCGCCCCTTGTGCAAAAACGAAAAAAATGAATGTCGTTATAAAAATTTTCATAAATCCCCTTTTGTTATTGCTGCCATCACCCCTAAGACCGGGGCATTTTTAAGTTTCATCTTTACTTAGATAAAATTCGCTTCATTTGTCAATTCTTGATTGTTAAAACAATGATGGCAAATGCCAACTATGAAACTATGACAATAGGATAAACATTTACATGTTTGTGTTAAACTTATTTCGTGCTTCAAGCTAATTCTCCCTTTAAGAACTGTTTTTAGTTTTTGTCCTCACTCCTAATGACTCCAAAACGTTTTGATAAATGTAGGCCGTGACTATTTTAAACTCCCTTCCCCAACTCACGATTCTTGAATAGATCCTAGTCTCCCAAAACTTATTCTCCCGCACCGCCGAAGGGGCACCGCGCGGCTGGTGACAATTCGACATTGGCTTTTCGCCCACCAGCACTGACCCATGCACCACGGGCTGGCCCTTTTCCCCTGGTTGAAGCGGAAAGTCTCGCAGGATATTCTGGGCTATATGTCCAGCGGTCACACGAAAAAAGTTCTGCAAAGACTCCCGAGTTTTCCCTCTAACGAGCAGATGAATATGGGTGGTATTGATGGCTTTCTCATAAATGGAAATCTTAAACCGACCAGCAGCTTTCTTTAAGATACCCTGAATCATCGGTTGGTGTTTCGTCAGCTTGCGGGCACCGCGCGCGTAATCACTGCGCAGAACTAAATGCAAGGGTTCATTAACAGATAGGGGTCGTTTCCTGCGCTGACGAGCCTTAGGAGTCTGACCTCCGTGCTCTTTGAAATTTTTCAAACGTTTTGGAGTGATGAGAGTTCTGGGATTTTTCAAAGTATTAATCAGTGAATTTGAGTTTGCTTGTGATTTCTTCATGAGGCTTTGGCAATGCAAAATTCAAAGACCTGCGCGGTGCCCCTGGGGGAAAGCTGAGCCACATGGAAAACCGAAAAACGGAGAGATTCATCGACTCTGCAATTTACTTTTAACCGCCGCTAATCACCGCTAATCACCGCTAATCACCGCTATCAGCGCTAATCACCGCTAGCAGCCGCTAGCCTCCGCTAGTTACCTCACCGCTAGCCTCCGCAATTCTATGAAGCCTCTTACCTACGAGTATTTAAGCTAGTCTGCAAGCTTGTCTGTGACCTAGCCTGCAGACTAGCACATGAACACACTAGCCTCTCCTGACACGGCCACCTCTCAATTTTCAACTTCAGGACCAAGTCTGGTTTTGGCCGCACCCAGTACCCAGCAACCAGCTCCCAGCTTCCAGTACCCAACACCCAGCTTCCAGTACCCAGTTGCTTTTAGAATTCAATAGCTTTGCTTCCTAAACTTGCTTGCACGACTTAAGTTGACACTTAAGTTTAGCCCATTTCAACCGATGGTTGGAGCAGAGAGAAAGGCGATCGGATGAAGCAAAGACCTTTTTATTATGTGTTTTTAACTTTTTTTTTATTGCTCATTGTTGTCTCCTTTCCTTTGCATATAATGTATCTGTTTAGTTATGAATTTAAAGATTTTTACAAAACATTTGATCACCTAAACTTAATGAATTGGCTCACGATGGGTACTTGCTTTGTCTCTGTCTACTATGCGTGGGTTGTAAATCCTAAATTAAACTATATTGTAGGATTTCTGACCCTTTTGGTCATCATTAGCGCGCTTCCTTTATCTTCACAGATTAATGACTTTTCGTTATTTAAAACAAGTATTGCTAATTTTCTTTTTTTAATTCCCCTTTCGTTTCTCTTGGTTCCAGAGTACCAAGAAGCTTTAAGAAATAAATCCAAGCATTGGTGGAAAACCCCTCCCCGAGTTCAAACAGAGGTCCAAGTTCAGCTTGAACTTGTCGCTCCTGATTCAAACCAGAAAGTGAATCTCTCTGCTAAAACTATAAATATTTCTAAAACTGGAGCCTTGCTGCTAATCAAGCCAGAGGCTCTTACCGACCTCCAACTCCTTCTTAAAGGTCATTCAAACCACTCCCAACACCTGAAACTAAAATTGGACAACCAAGAATTTAAAAATTGTTTTGAGGCAGAGTTGGAGCTGATCCGATTTAATAGGATCAAAGAGTCTGACGCCTTTTCTTTGGCTGTTCATTTTAGAAATGTCTCTTACCTAAA
This sequence comes from Deltaproteobacteria bacterium, assembly GCA_017302835.1. Lineage (NCBI taxonomy): Bacteria > Pseudomonadati > Myxococcota > Myxococcia > Deltaproteobacteria bacterium. The sequence goes on from JAFLCC010000007.1 coordinate 79,147, forward strand.
CAAACTAAGACTTTACACCCAAGTCCTTCATAGCTAGACTGGGCGGGTTGGCTCAAGTTGAGCCCTATAGTGGAATGACATCTGACCCTTCCACTTAATTCAATATTAGGTTTTGATCGTTATGAAGGAACAGCTTTGGCAACATAAGGAAATTAAAATTAGGGGCGTGTCCTTAGCGGGTGTCTATTCCTGTTATCAGCTTCCAGATTTCAACTTTTCAATTGATGTGGGGCAAGGATTTGACTGGATTCTGAATGACCATCTTTTTTTTATCACCCATGGTCATATGGATCATGCCGCCGGTATTCCTTATATTATTTCTCAAAAGAATATGCGGCATCATCCTAAACCCCAGTTCTATATGCCTGGGAGCCTGATTCAACCCCTTCGGGAGATCGTTTCGCTTTGGAGCCAAATTGAACAGCATACCTATGAATACGATTTTTTTGCTCTTGAGGATTTCCCTAGTATTTACCTTAATAGCACTCTGAGAATTAAGCCCTTCAGAACCTTTCACCGCATTGATTCCTATGGATTTTCTTTACTTAAAAAAACAAAAACTTTATTACCAGAGTTTCAGCAAAAAACAGGAGCTTCACTGGTTGAGCTCAAAAAAAAGGGGATCCAAATCGAAAAAGAAGTTGAAAAAATACTTATCTCTTTTTCGGGTGATTCTCAGATTGAATTCTTAGATCAAAACCCTGAGCTGTATGATTCCCAGATCTTGTTTATGGAGAGTACTTTTATGGATAACAAAAAAAGCCTCGAAGATACAAGAAGGTGGGGTCATACTCACTTATTTGAAATTTTAGAACGACTGCCGCGAATCAACTCAGAAAAAATACTTTTAAAACACTTATCTAGTCGCTATAGTCTATCCAGAGCTCAGCAGATTTTAGATGAGTTTGTTGACCCAAAGAATAGAACTCGATTTGAAGTTTTTCCAGGAAGATAGAGATAGGGGTAGGTATAAAAATGAAATTGAAACAACGTCCTCGCCGGCTCAGGGTTAACAAAAACATCAGAGACCTTTGTGCTGAAACGACTTACCCTGCGCCCTCGCGATTGGTTTACCCTGTCTTTATTCAAAATGGAAAACAAAAAGCTGATGAAATCACGTCGATGCCTGGTCAATTTCGCTTAAGCATTGATCTCTTGCTGCAAAAAATAACTGCATGGAAACAAATGGGGATTCAAAACTATGCTCTGTTTCCTAAAATTGATGACTCCTTAAAAAATCCCATGGCGAGCGAATCTTTGAATAAAGATGGCTTTTTACCCACGGCGATTAAACAAATTAAAGACCGATTCCCTGATCTCTCTCTCTATACAGATATTGCCCTAGATCCCTACTCCAGCGAAGGACATGACGGGTTGGTTGAAAATGGCAAAATTCTCAACGACGCTACTGTCGAGATTTTAGCACAAATGGCCTGCCTCCATGCCCAGGCAGGTGCCGATTTTGTTTGTCCCAGCGACATGATGGACGGAAGAGTTCGCAGCCTTCGCCTTGCCTTAGAATCTGAGGGACACAAGGACACGGGAATCCTTTCTTACTCTGCAAAATACGCTTCGGCTTTCTATGGTCCATTTCGTGAGGCCCTTGACTCAGCTCCCAGGGCTGGAGATAAAAAATCCTATCAAATGGATTATCGTAATTCCCGAGAAGCCCTTCGTGAGGCCCGGCTTGATTTGAACGAAGGCGCAGATATTTTAATGATCAAACCCGCCCTTTCCTATTTAGACGTCATTAGAAAAGTTAAGGACATCTCGAACTTACCCGTGGCCGCCTACAACGTTAGTGGTGAGTACGCCATGGTAAAAGCCGGTGCCGCCAAAGGCTGGGTTAATGAAATGCCGATCGTCACCGAAATCTTAACTTCCATTCATCGCTCTGGGGCTGATATTATTTTCACCTATCATGCACCAGAATATGCGGCCTTTTGGTCCAAGGAGCTTCAATGATTGTCCACCGTTGGCAAGGAGTTAAAACCTTGACCACTGAAGAAATTAAAAAGTGCTATCAAATAAAAAAAGATCAAGATTTTGTCCTTGAAACCATTCCCCAAGGGCAAAGTATTAAGGATCATCTTCATGGGTTCCTTGAAATCAGAATCCTTTGTCAGGGCGAGCTCTTGTGTAATATTTCAGGAAATCAAATTCTTTTACGCCCAGGAGATAAAATTGAAATTCCTGCGAACACAAAACATTCTTACACCAACAACTCAAAAGAATCTTGCAACTGTTTGGTCGGCTATTATTCTTTTTAGTGCCTAATTAATTTTTAATACGAGGTCCCACCATGATTAAATTTTTGATATTTAGTCTTTTTATTTTAAACAACCAGGCCTTTGCCACATCGCCTGAATCATCTATTCAGACCTGTAAGGCCTTTTCCGGCCAACTTCAAAAAGAAAAAAATGAGAGTAAAAAATTAAAATTGGTCATGGATTTTATTTGGGGTCAATGGATGAAAGAATACCCTACCTGGGCTACTTTTGTTGGCTTTTCAGGATATGATGACCTTTGGCCTGATGAAAGCCTTGAGAATATTTTAAACCGAAAGAAGATGGCTCCTTGCCACTTACAACTTTTAAAAAAAATAAATTTAACCAAGCTTTCGCAAAATGATAAAATAAATTACAAATTATTTCTCAAGAAAATCAACTCTCAAATAAAAGAAAGTGAATTCCCATCAGAATATTTAGTCCTAGATCAAATGAATGGAATTCACTTGGAAATTATGGATATCATCGACGCGGCTCCCAAACTAAATAAAGAAGATTTTGAGAATCGCCTTAAACGATTGGACCGATTAGATGTCTACATTGATCAAAATATCATCCTCTTAGAAGAAGGCCTGAAACGCAAAGTCACTCCAGTGAAATTTTTAATAAAAAAAGTACCTGCACAAATTCAAGCCTTAATTTTTAGTAATCCAAAGGAAAGTCCTCTCTATAAAGTTTTTCAAGAAATGCCCACCCACATTTCTTCTGAAGAGAAATCGAAACTCTTAGCAAAAGCCGAATCTCTTATTTCAAGCAAAGTTCACCCGGCACTTAAAAAACTAAAATCTTTTATTGAAGAAAAATACTTACCCTTCTGCCGAGAAGAGATTTCCTTTAGTTCTTTACCCCAAGGTAGCCACTGGTACCACTTTCTTGTTGAAAAACACACCACCACGTCTAAAACTGCCAAAGAAATCCATGAGCTTGGACTTAAAGAAGTGACTCGTATCGATCAAGAAATGTTGCAAATTCGTCAAAAATTAAATGAGAAGCGAAGTCAGTCAGAATTTCACCAATTTTTACAAACCGATCCTCAATTTTTTTTCAAAACTCCCAAAGAACTTATCAATGCCTACCAAGCCATTGCCAAGGAAATTGATCCTGGGCTTATAAAACTTTTTTCTGATCTACCCAAACTCCCCTACGGTGTCAAACCTATGGCTGATTATAAAGCTCCGTCAGCCCCGACGGCTTACTATCAACCTGGAAGTTTCAAATCAGGACGCGCCGGTTACTTTGAAGCAAATACTTATAATTTAAATTCGCGACCCAAATGGGAAATGGAGGTATTAACCCTACATGAAGCCGTCCCGGGTCATCATTTACAAATTTCGATGGCTCAGGAGGTTGGTGATTTACCTGAGTTTAGAAAACATGAATTCTATACCGCTTATACAGAAGGGTGGGGACTTTATTCTGAAAGTTTGGGTGATGAGTTAGGCCTTTATAAAGATTTATATTCTAAATATGGCCAACTGACCTATGAAATGTGGCGTGCGGTAAGGCTTGTCGTTGATACAGGGATTCACAGTTTAAATTGGTCCAAGGAAAAGGCCCTTGAATATTTTATGGAGCACATTCCTAAAAACAAGCTCCAATCCGAAGTGGAGATTGATCGTTATATCGTCATGCCAGGTCAAGCCCTCGCCTACAAAATAGGAGAGCTAAAAATCAAAGAATTAAAAAAACAGGCTATCAAAAAACTAGGACCTAAATTTGATATCCGAGAATTTCACAAAGTTGTCCTCCAACTTGGAGCCGTGCCATTAGATCTTCTAGAAGAGGAAGTGAATCATTGGCTTGAAGCAAAATAGTTTATTGCAAGGTCTCAAAAAGTATCCTAGTCTTAAAAGCAGATTAAATCTGATTTTTCTGAATTAAACTTTAAAAAACAAGGATGGTTTTATGAATACAAGTTTAAGTATGCTTCTGCTTTTATCCCTCATAGGCAGTTTCTCTTTTGCAAAAAATAGTTTAACAAGGTTGTCCTTGGACCAAGTTCAAGTTCCCATGGAAATGAGTGAAGATAAAAATTGGAATCTTCTCATTAACACCATTGCTAAAAACGGAAAAATTTTAAGCGTTGATAACTTGAACTATCTATATTTAGAAAATATCGTTAAAAGTCCAAACTCGGAAAATCATACGGCTAATTATATAAGTATCGTTGGCTACATGGACACCGATGGTAATTATAAAGCCAGCCATTTAGAGGTCGTTAGCGAAAGCTGGATTTTAGCAGATGATGGCCGTTGGCACATCAATCAATGGTTGCATAAAGTTTCTGGAAAGAACGAAATAATATGGTCGGCGCACGTCAACTTAATTGAAGACCAAGACGGCAGAGTCTACAAGCATGAATACCTCAAAGAGACTGAAGAGATGTATGCAAAAAACTGGAAAAAAACCTTAAATTCATGGTACCAATTTATTTCACAATTCCAGTTGCCTAATTAAAATATTTTTTCTAAGATGCACAGAAATCTTTTCCATTTTTTTAAAAGACAACTGCGCGTGGCTCAGCTTGGTAGAGCACTTGCTTGGGGTGCAAGAGGTCGCTGGTTCAAATCCAGTCGCGCAGACCAATTCTAAACCTCGGCCCTTCTCAGCTAACAGTACATCACATAGCGCATTTCAGATTTAAACATTGTCCCCTTTTTTAATAATATGCCAACCATAGGAGGTCCGGACGGGTTTGGATATTTGTCCTGGACTTAAGGAATTAAAAGCATCCAGAAAATCAGAATCTAAATTCTGGGCATTGATCTCCCCCAGAAAACCACCATTATGACCACTTCGACACAAGGAAAATTTTCGAGCTAAATCTTCAATTTTTTTTTTATTTTCGAGCAGCCTATGGATGTCCTTTGCTTCATATTCATGCTTAACTAAAATATGACTTGGTTTAACTTTCATTTAAAAATATCCTTCCATTGACGAATGGCCGCAAATATTTCAACAGGATCAATGGCTTTATGGCCAAGCCTTTCGCTTGCGGCTAGTCTAACTTCTGGTGAATCCCATCGAAGAAATGGATTTGTTAACAGTTCTCCTTCGAGGGCAAATGGGACCGTGGCCTCGCCATGCTTACGGGACTCCTGTGTTTGTTTTATTCTATTTTGTATCTCTAGATTTTGAGGCTCAATGACAATCGCAAAATGAAGGTTAGACAGGGTGTATTCGTGAGCACAATAGCACAGAGTCTGAGGAGGAAGGCTAGCTATTTTTGCAAGTGAACTTTGCATTTGATAAGGGGTTCCTTCAAATAGTCGACCACACCCGGCACCAAAAAGAGTGTCGCCACAGAAAAGGGAACCCGTTGAACCTATATGCTTTCCATAATAGGCAAGATGACCTCTTGTATGACCCGGAATGGACAAAATTTCAAAATCCATCTCTATCCCTTCAACTCGTATTTTTTCATCCCCCAAGAGAGGCTCTGAAAGGTAAGGAATGTTTTCATTTGCGGGTCCATAAACCTTTATTTTCCTGTCTGGAAAGGCGTGAACTAAGTCGTGAATACCTCCAGTATGGTCACCGTGGTGATGGGTCACAAGAACCGCTGAAAGTTCCAGGTTCTCTTTCTTAAGAAATTCCAACACTGGCACTGCCTCTCCAGGATCAACAACAACGACTTGTCTCCCTTGATGGAGAACCCAAATATAATTATCTTCAAAGGCCTTAATTGGGTAAATTTTTAGAGAATACTTCATTTCAATTACTTAAAATGGCATCTAGTCTTTCAACAAGATAAATTGGGACTTCGTACATGACACGATCATTTGTAATTTTACGATAGGGATCGGGTGAAAGTTTAATCCATCTTTTGATTGCTGGGTTGATTTTTGTAAGTTCTGATATAGAGCGAGCTTTAGCTTTACGATTACTTTTAACTTCGATAGGAATGATTTCAGGCAATTTTTTGGTTCGCAAAGTGTGAATGAAATCAATTTCTGCTTTTTGCGAGGACTTATCTTTTAACCAATAAAAAAGTTGCGGATCTTCAGTCGGATTTAAATAGGCTAAATGCTGAGCAACAAATTGTTCATTCAACGAGCCTCTCATCGGCGATTCCTTAGAGAAATCATTCATAATCAGTAGCTCAGCCGAAACGAGACCACAGTCGAGATGATAAAGTTTAAAAACATGATCATCAGAAACCGCTTTTAACGGTATCGACGTCGCATTCGTATGTATGGTTGGCAATAGAATCCGAGCTTGGTGCAAAAGGTGAATGGCTTCTTTCAGATTTTTTGATTTTTCTTCAGAATCAATTTCTGAGTATTTTACCTTTTGACCAATATGCCCTGGCAAATAATTAAAAACAGCTTCACAGCGAATGGGTTGTGCACCTTTTGTATATTTAAAAAAATCGGACCGATAAGTATTAAGAATGTTTTTTTGAATTTTTCGTATATCAAATACATCTGCTTGATCAATTTCAGCTTGAACACATTCAGGCATTCCGCCGGTTATTAAAAAACTTCTCCATTCTTGAATAAGTAATTTGTGCCCCATTTCTGAAATTTTATCTGGGGAATTATTAAACTCTTCAAGAATTTGATTTTTGTTTTTTGCAAGTAAATACTCTGAAAAACTCACAGGCCCGAGATAGTAGTACTCAATACGACCGACCGGCACCGAGATCCCAGGGCTTTCAAGTAAAAAATCAAGTAAAGATCCAGCTGCAACAATTGCCAATTGAGGATATTCTTCATAAAAATAGCGCAAAGCCATAAAGGCTTGGGGAGATCTTTGTATTTCATCAAAAAATATTAAATCTGTATCTTGAGACACTTTGCGATTTATCAATAATTGAATATCTTTAATGATCGCACTCACTTTAATTTCTTCCGTTTTCAAACTAGGCAAAGAAGTTGTTTCAAGGTTTATTTCAATTAAATTTAATTTTTCTAACTTAGCAAACTCTTTTACAAGAGTGGACTTACCCACCTGACGAGCCCCACGAAAAACCAAAGGTTTTCGTTTCCTCTGATGTCGCCACTTTGATAGATCTGAAAGATTTCTTCTAAAAAACATATAAGTCTATTATACAGACTTTTTGACTTTAATCAAGGCTATAAAGTGTGCTAAAATGTCCAATAAATGGGTTTATGTCTACTTTTAATAAAAATAAAACTACCTCAATTTGAACTCGACAGCTCTTCATTAAAATTAAGATCTTTTCCAAAGGTTTCTTCTAAGGTAAAGAGACTCAATAAGGCGAGGAAAAATACAATGCCTCCAATGAGCAAAGCTGAAGGCACAACCCCCATGTCTTTCTTCAAATCAGCAAATAGAAAAACAACCAAGGCCGCAGCCCCGCGAACAAAGTTAGGTACCGTAGTGGCGACAGTGGCTCGGATATTGGTTCCAAATTGTTCAGCAGCTAAAGTTACCAGAACAGCCCAGTATCCTGCGGCACTTCCAATAACAAAGCAGGATAAATAAATCCAAAAAGGTGTGACACCTGATAAATTTAAATAAATGAGACATCCAAGAATGGCTGTAAAAATACAAATCATCACGGCCTTGTTTCTTGATTTTAACAGCTGACTGAGCATCCCCGAAATAAAATCACCCGTTGTGAGACCGATGGTTCCCCATAGAATCGCATTTCCCGCGCTGACAGAGCCTTGAATATTCAAGCTCTGGGTCAACTCGGGAGCAAAAGTAAACATGACCCCCGTGATATAATAAATAGGAATTCCGATGAGAATGCATTTAATATACCTTAGACCTCTTTCTTTATTCCATAAAAGAAAAAAATTCCCTCTGTTGGAATTGGTGGATTTATTTTTATCAACCACAGAACGATCAAGTACCTTCATTCTCAATATCAATAAAAGAAAACCCATAATTCCAGCCACAAGATAGGCCGTTTTCCAGTAAAGCATTTGTCCAAATAGTCCCGCAAATACAGATCCGAGCAAACCTAAGGTTGCCACTATGGTGGTCCCCACTCCACGGACTTCTTTAGGCAAAGTCTCTGAGACAAGGGTGATGGCAGCACCTAGTTCTCCAGCTAATCCCATTCCAGTTATGAAACGACAGACAGCATAGGAATTGGAATCCCAGACAAAAATATTAGCAATACTTCCCAAGGAGTAAATAACAATCGGGACTGTCAGAATAAAGTACCTTCCCAACTTGTCCCCAAGGACGCCCCAAAATAAACCTCCAATCATCATTCCCACCATTTGAGCATTATAGGAAAGAACTCCCGCACTCATTAGCTGATCTGGATCTGAAATTCCCAGATCAGAAAAACTAGATATCCTCACGACGCCAAATAGAGTGATATGAAATAAATCCACAAAATATCCAAGCCCAGCGACAATGACAACCGAATTGAGCGCTGGTCTTATTTGGTGCCAAAAATTTTGTTTTGCTAATTTTTCCTGAGGAATCATGGTATCACCTTTTCAAATGCGCACTAAATTTTATTTTTATAAATAAAAATCTAGTTTGATATTACTTATAATTTTGCTACGATCGCACCTTAGCTTTTTTCCTCTAAGGAGTCATGATGAAAATTAAAGTTATTACTGTGTTTTTAATAGGGTCACTGAACTTTCTTCTTTCCTGCAGCCACTCAACTCCAACGCCCCCTCAAACCTCAACGCCTCTTTTGGAAAATAAGGCCTACAAGTTTTCAGCTTTAGTTCAGAAACCATTAAAAGCCAGAGAATGGAGTGTATCAGGCGTTTCATCAGGAGCGATGATGACCACACAGCTTAGCTTGATCCACTCTGAAAAAATCAATGGAGTGGGTATTTTTTCAGGAACTCTCTATGGCTGTTCTGAAGGAAATATTGAAAGGTCTCTAAAAATTTGCATGGCTTCCCCAGATAAGATCGATACCCATTTGATCTATAATTACATTCAATCTCAGTCCCTAGCAAAAAAAATAGATCCCTTAAAGAATATTGAAAATCAGAAAGTCTTTATTGTTCATGGCCGAAAAGACTCGCGTATCATGCTGAGCGCTCAAGAAAAAAATAGAGAGCTCTATCAAAATTTAAATGCCAAAGTCCAAACCAAAATTATCGATCAGCTAGCCCATGGGGTGCCGACCTTATCTACAGGATGGCCTTGTGATAAAATTGAAAAACCATGGATCAATAACTGTGGCTATGACACTGTCGGAGAACTTTTTCAATTTCTTTATCCATCGCCAAAAATTTTACCCCCTACCAACAAACAGCCATCCACCAAAGAATTCATCAAAATTCCTAAGGAACTGATAGAAAAAAATTTACACGTTTACAATCTGACTTCTCTTCTTTCTGAAAAAGAACTCCGTGAAGCTACCTTCTACCCTCAGATTCATATTTATGTTCCTGAGGCCTGCAACCAGGAATCTTGTCCCGCTCATGTTGCCATACATGGCTGCAAACAAAGCCCCAGTAATATAGATACTGAATTTCTAGAAAACGCAGGTTACCTTGAAGCTGCTGAAAGACACAAAACAATCATCATCTTTCCTTCGATCTATCCATCTGAAAAAAACCCCTATGGATGCTGGGATTGGTGGGGCTATACCCATCAAAAATTTGATACCTATGAAGGACCCCAAATAAAAGTGTTAAAAAAGATTATAGACGCGTTTTAGGCCTCGGTTCCATAGTCTTTATTTATATGAGAAATAATAATATTTTTATTTATTTATTACTTCTATGGCCGTATCCTGATAAAAGAAGTTTCACCATTTTTATACCTATTCAAGGAGTGTCACATAGATAGTCAGTTTCAAAAAACAAGGTTACTAAACAACGAAAAAGCTATCGTTGTAGGTGTGGGACTTAAATCAGAACCTTTAATTGAAATTAAAGAAAATCTCCTCGAACTCGAAGAACTTGTCTTAGCCGCAGGTGGGATCATTGTTGGTGCCCTGACTCAAACTTTAGTTCAATGGAATCCTGCCACTCTCATTGGTAGTGGCAAGGTTCAAGAAATTAAAGAAATGGTTCAGGACTCGGGTGCCGAGCTTGTCATTATCGACCACTTAATTTCCGGGGTGCAAGCTCGAAACCTTGAACAAGCTATAGGGGTTAAGGTTCTCGATCGCAATCAGATCATTTTAGATATTTTTTCTCAACGGGCTCAAACTTTTGAAGGGAAGCTTCAGGTGGAGCTTGCTAAATTGCTAGATCAGATGCCACGGATGGTGGATGCGTGGATGGGATCTCTTTCTCGACAAGGAGGAGGCATTGGAACGCGTGGACCTGGAGAAACGGCGCTTGAAAATGACCGTCGCCGCATTCGCGAACGAGCTGCCGTGATTAAGAAAAAACTTGAGAGCGTCAGAAAAAACCGAGCTCAGCATCGATTATCCCGTCGCCGTCATGAAATTCCTAGCTTTGCCTTGATTGGTTATACCAATTCTGGAAAAAGTTCTATTCTCAATCGTCTTACTGGCTCCCAGGTACTCTCCAAAAATCAAGTCTTTGCGACTCTAGACCCTACAACTCGAAAAATATTTTTACCTGATGGACCACCCTCCGTCGTCACAGACACCGTTGGTTTTATCCGTAAATTACCCTTACAATTGATCGAAGCTTTTAAAGCCACTCTTGAGGAGTCAGGCGAGGCCGATGTCCTTTTGCATGTGATAGACCTATCTTCTCCAAATATGGAAAGGCAAATTGAAATTGTCGAAAAGCTTATCGAAGAATTTTCTTGGCAACATAAAAAAATTATTCATGTCTTTAATAAATTTGACATTGCTAGTCCCGACAAACAATTCAAAATAAAACATCATCCAAAAGTTTTTGTAAGCGCCCTGAATGGCCATGGAATTGAGTCCTTAAAGCAAATGATGGCAGACTCTTTAGCTGAAATTCAAAAAACGGTTCAACTTTTCTTCCCGAGAAACACGGAACATAAGATATACGATTTGGACAGAGATACGAAAATTTTTCGCAAAGAAGCCGCTACGGAAGGGACTATCTGCTACACTTCCCTGACTACCAATCAGCTCACAAAATGGAAAGAATACATTGTAAAATAGCCTCAAATTGCCACTAAATTTAAAAAGATATCGTAAATGGTTTCGTGTTTCCTGATTTTTCTTTCATTGGTCGCGTCACATCTCTTCGTTCATTTTCACCAGATTGTAATAAAATTCTTTCTGGGTTTTGTTGTTTCTCGCGCAGGTCTTTTTCTGTTTGCAATAGAATGCCCATAATAACGAAGGTATTCATTATCATGAAAATAGAAATTAATATCATTTCTTTGATCATCATCGCCAACCTTTCAAACACATGACAAATATTGGCCCACGGCTATCTATGGAAAACAATTTATCACGATGAGAAGAAGAGATAGCTCTACTGATTCAATATTTATTCAAGTAGCAGGCCATTCACACCCGCCGACAGGCGTAACGAATTACTTTCTTAAATAATTTCCGGAGTAGGTGTATAAAAAACCCAACAAGTATTTATTATACTTATAGGAGTCGACGTTGGAACTATTCACCGTGTAGGCAAAGTTCATTGAAATATTTTTATTTTTAGATAAATCCTTTGAAGCAATCAGCGTCGCTACGATAATTGAATCTTTTCGTAGATTTGAATTATCAGGATATTTTAAATCCGTGTACTCAAGTCTTGAAGAACCTTTGTAAATCTTGGTCCATGGGAAATTATAACTCAAACCTAAAATGGATTTATTAAAATTATTATTCTTCCCAATAGATGAATTGGTAATGTAATTGAAGTCACCAACGATGGATTTGATACCTTTATCATCGAGTAATCGAATCAAACTATAACCGACAGTAGATCTCGTAGCTGACTGTTTGTCATCGTCACTAGTAACTTCTAAAGTTGAATTGTCAGAAACATAATCAAGCTTCGCAATATGTATCCACTTTTTAGATGAACTCCAATTTAAATCAAAGGAAGCTCCTGGCGACGACATAATCTGTTTGCGACTGCCGCCATCATTGCTCATACTTAAAAGACTATAATAAGGAATAAAATTGGAAGAGAAATCTTTTCCAAATAAAACCCATTGATGTGACATAGGGAGTTTTAATCCCATTTGCAGTGGATCTGCTGACTGAATCGTGCTATCTGATTTTAAATTTTTATCAAGACTGTACATGTCGCTGATATCCAATTGCAAAGAATAGAGAGACTTCATCGTTCTATAGGCATTATAGGTAAAACTACCACCATATTGAAAACGGATAGCTTCAGAATTTGTTGCTAAGTTTTGTGTGGAAATATTTAAGACATTGCCATCATATTGAGGCCCAAAAAATAATGAGTATTTAAAAATTTCTTTCTGACTCTCAAGAAAATTTTCCAATCTATCAATTTCTTCAATTTTTAATTCGGCTTCTTTATCAATACCGGGATCGGAAGATTTGTCTAAAACATATTGGAAGTCCTCACGAGCTTCCTTAAATTTATTTTGTTTCATCTCTATGTTGCCAGCATAAAAGGCCGATATAGGGCTCAGATCCTTATCGTTATCCTCTTTGAGGTCTTTAAAATACGCCAAAGCCTTATCCACCTCATTTAGCTTCAGATGGTTCAAGGCGACATAATACCGATGTTCATAAATATTTTGGTCACCACCTTCAGCCATGGATAAAATAGACAGGGATTTATTGTAATTATTAATTTTATACAGACTTACTGCATACTGATAATAAAACAAATCATTTTCTGGATCCAAAGAAGAGGCTTCTTCATACAAGCGAACAGCTTCTTTAAAATTTTGATTTTGATAGGCCACATAGGCTTGATTTGATTTTTCAGATGCCAGTTTTTTATTTTTCTCTTTTTCTTCCTTAGTTTTTAACTCTTGTTTTTTTAACAGTTCTTCTCTTTTCAAAGCCTCTTGCACTTCAAAACTCAACCTTGTCTGCTCTTGTATTCGGTCATTTAATCTTACAAGAGTCTCTTTTTTCTCTTTGAAAATAGCCTTGGTCTCCTTGCTAGCGTTTGTTGCTACCTTGCTGTTTTTTTTATCTTCCAATTGAATTTTGTCTTGCTGTTTTTGAAGTTCTTCCCTGGCTTTATTTAAAAATTGAACCGTGTACTCTTGCCACTCTGACTCTTTATTAAACAAAACAACAGAGAGCGCCTTTTCTTGAGAATTCGTATTTGGAATCACATGGGCAAATAATTTGCTACCTGATTTTGTTAAAAATTCTAAATTTTGACTTGCTAGTTTTTGCATGTCCATTTGAATTCTAAAATACCCATTCAACATTCGTTTATCTTCGCTGGAGGGAGTCAGCTCCACAGAGGCTTTTTTCTTGCTTTGAATTTCTAGTACCGTTAAATAAATCGACTTGCCTGCATTATTAGAATTAAAATATTCTATGTAGATGGGTTGATTTTGAAGCAGGGTCACTTGTTGTCCCAAGGCAAAAACTTGGGACACGGTCAGCAAAGAGAGTAAAAGTATTTTCATCATATTTTTTCTATGGTTACTAATTAGGTAATACGGGTTTAACTATTACCCTCGTTTTATTTAGCTTACTCCGAACGATCTCATCAATCACGGGATTTTGTTGAGACGGCTGTACCAAGGGCGGTAATCTTGGCATTTGTGGCTGCATCACAGGAACATCGGTACCCAAAGGGGGTTTTATTTCTTTGGCGGCACCAAAGTCCATATCTTTTTTATCAATCATGCTCTCAGCGGGTCTTTCTTTAACGACTTTACCGTTTCCATCACTTGCTGGTTCCCTTGATTTATCTGCATCTACTTTTTTATCTTTATCTTTTTTTTCATTTTGTTTTTCAGCTGGTTTTTCAGCTGGTTTTTCATTAGCGTCGGCCACTTTAGTTTCTGAACTTTGATTGGCCTTAGCTTGGCTTTCTTTATCTGCCTTGTTCATTTCTTCTTTAGGCATCACCTTAGGTGGCTCTGGATTATCTTGACCTTGCTTCACCGAAGACATCTCACCTTTTTTAATCATCACGACACTATTGGAAACTTGTCCGTTTGCCAAAACCGGAGCCATCTGGACAACGCCTTTAAAGGTCACCACTTCCGTGACTCTTGTTTTTACATCAAAAGAGGTGAGAAACTGAGTCCCCCGAACCCCAGCGACAGCCGTTGGTGTTTTAATTATAAATTTGCTTTTATCACCATCATATTTTTGCTCAACGTTATTTCTCACTTTACCTTGAGCCAGTTCAAGTTCTACATTCCGAACATTTGACTTCGGATCATTCTCGTATTTTGCAATAGTTAATACGGAATCTGGCGATACATTAATGACATTTCTGTCCGACATGGAAATTTTTGCCCGAGAATCTTTCAGCGTGGTAATTTTATCTCCTGGATAAACTTTCAAACCCACTTTTCCAACGGATTTACCAGTTTTAACTGACTCAACCTCGACAGTGCCCTTCACCACCATGAAAATTCCATATAAATCATCAGCAAGCACGGGTTGTATCAAAATAAGACTATAAAAAAATAAGAAATATTTGTTTAAAAAAAATGTATTTGTCATGGTTTCATTTTAACATAGCTAAAAAATAAAATGCCATCATTATTATCATTTTTTAAGATGAACGTCGAATTCAGGGACAATAATATGCCGTTCCTGATACGGCTGTCTCATACCCAGATGCTGTTTCCATAACAACATAATTGGCTCCCTTAAAGGCGACCTCTTTTTTCATATCTTCAATGGCCGCTTCCAGGTTAGGTGAAGCACTTATCGTTCGGCCCTGGACCCGACCTAGGTTTTTACACTCTTGGGGTGGGTTCTCTCGACTGATAGTAATTTTATCGGCACTCGGAACAATAGGTTGAGTTGAACAGGCACTCAAAATGAGATTCAACTGTATTAATAATAAGTAAAATAATTTAGAGATCACCAGATTTTTTTTACGCATAACTTACTCCTCGAAAGGGTAAGTCATATTATGACTTAATATTTTTAATTCAACAACTTCTTTGTTTCACAAAGTTTTACAAAAACGGAAATTCCTTTGCTTTCAAGGATGAACTCCATTAAATCTTTAAATGAATGCTCACTCGATTTTGTTTTTTTTTAATTCTTCTTTTACTGTTTGGATGCACTTCAAATATTCAGGTGGGAACCGAAAAAAATCCTATTAAACTTTTTTTAATTCCTGGACAAGATTCGCAAGTTCTAGAAGATAATGGGAAAAAAGTAACCCAATACCTCCAGGCTAAAACAAAACTTTTTTATGATATCAAAGTTCCCTCCAGTTATATTGCCGTTGTCGAAGCTTTTGGATCAAAGAAGGCGGACGTCGCCATCATGAACACGTTTGGTTACATTCTGGCCCATGATAAATATGGTGTTGAAGCCAAACTAATGGGAATTCAATTTGGTGAGAAATTTTATCAAGGCCAAATCATCACCCGCAAGGGACACATCAAAAAGTTTGAGGACCTGGATGGAAAGAAGTTTGCCTTCGTTGACCCTGCCTCTGCCTCTGGGTTTTTAATGCCTATTGATCTTATGAAGAAAAAAAATATTAAACCCAAGGAATTTGTTTTTGCTGGAAAACACGATACCGTTGTGACCATGGTCTATCAAAAACAAGTAGATGCCGGTGCCACTTTTTACACACCGACAAAGGATGGAAAACCCCAAGATGCTCGTAAACTTGTTTTGACTCAGTTTCCAGATGTTTTTGAAAAAATTGAGATTTTAAAACTCACAGACCCCATTCCCAATGACCCCATTGTTTTCCGAAGAGATTTAGACCCTGAAATTAAGAATAAAATAAAAGAAGCCCTTCTCGACTATTTAAATACGGAAGACGGCAAAAGCACTTTTATGAAACTCTACAATATGAATGGTGTTATTTCTGTGGATGACACCCACTACGATCAAGTGCGAGCCACTCTTAAAAACCTTGGGAAAGAAGCTCAAGATTTTATTAAAAAATAGACTTCTTGGAACGCGAGCTCGGGGGCCTAGCGGTGATTTTTTTTGGGTTCTTCTGGTTTTTCTTTTAAAATCATGGTGTCTAAAACGGCTTTTGATTCGTAGGATTTACTTGTTTTAAAACCACGTATTTTTTTATTTTGATGTTCATCCCTATCTAATTGTTCTTTCATATCCACCGTGAGATCACCAAAACATCTCATTTGACAGGAGAGGCGACGACCATCCAGAAAATAATTTGTGCCTAGAACACTCAGTTCGTCTCGTCCTGGAGGATTTACATTATTTTCACCATCTACAATTTTTATACGGCACTCACCACAACTTGGAACCCCTTTACAAATCGATTTTATTTCAATGTGATTTTCCAAAGCTAATTCCAACAAAGATTTATCAGAGTTTCCTTCAATGGTGATATTTTGTGGGACAAATTTGATTTTCATTTAGTCACCTATTTCTTTATTCAACAATAATCTTAATAAATTTCTTTTTTCCTGCTTTAATAACAAAGGATCTACCTGAAAGTAAATCCATCTTAAATTTGGGATGAGTCACCTTTTCATTATCAATACTGACAGCTCCCCCCTCGATCAATCTGGCGGCTTCAGAATTTGTTTGCGCCATACCCCAAGTCGTCAACAAATGATTTAGTGGTTGTTGAAGCAATTCTTTACTTTTGATTTCTGGGATTTCATCTGGAAGTCCTTTTTGAACAAAAATTCTATCAAATTCAACTTCCGCATTCTGTGCCTCCGACTGGGAATGAAACCGGGCCACAAAATACTTTGCTAATTGCACCTTTACTTCTCTGGGGTGTCGTTTTCCATTTTGAATTTCTTCTTTTAATTTTTGAATTTCACTGGAATTCATATCGGTCAATAATTCATAATACCTGAACATGAGAGTGTCAGAAACTCGCATGGTTTTTCCAAACATCTCTTTAGGGGAATCTATTACAGAAATATAATTATCTAAAGATTTAGACATTTTATTTACGCCATCTAAACCTTCTAAAATAGGCATGGTTAACACACACTGTGGTTCCTGGCCATATTGAGATTGCAAGTCTCTTCCTACAAGCAAATTGAATTTTTGATCGGTTCCGCCTAGCTCCACATCCGTCTTTAAAGCTACCGAATCATATCCCTGAGTCAAGGGGTAGAGAAGCTCATGGACCGCTATGGGCGTTTGGGCCCTTAAACGATTTGAAAAGTCATCACGTTCAAGAATTCTCGCCACTGTGTATTTAGCAGAAAGTTTGATGAGATCAATAGCAGACATAGGCTCAAGCCATTTTGAGTTATATACAATTTCAGTTTTATCTGGATCTAAAATTTTAAAAACTTGTTTAGCATAGGTCTTTGCATTTTCCTGAATCTCTTCTCTGGTTAAAACAGGTCTTGTTTGGTTTCTTCCCGAGGGATCCCCAATAAGAGAGGTAAAATCCCCAATTAAAAAATGAATATGATGTCCCAAATCTTGAAAAGTTTTTAATTTATTAATAACTACCGTGTGCCCCAAATGAATATCTGGCCGAGTGGGATCAGCACCAAACTTTATCAGTAGAGGCTTCTTTGTTTCGATGCTTTTTTTAAGTTTCTTTAGTAATTCAGTTTTGGAAATCAAATCCACACAACCAAAACTAATTCTTTCTAATTGTTCTTCTGCACTGACTATCATTTTTTATCTCGCCATATCTATGGATCTTGTTTCTCTTACCACGGTGACTTTGGTAGAACCTAATTGAGGGAGTTCTCTTTCCACTTTTCTAGCAATATCTCTAGACAAGAGAACCGCAAATTCGTCCGTCACCTTTGAACTTTCCACAACGACTCTGATTTCTTTTCCTGCTTGAATCGCGAAAGTTTTTACAACTCCATCAAAACTATTTCCAATGGATTCCAAATCATGAAGCCGTTGTATGTAATTATCCATCTGAGGGCGCCGAGCTCCAGGACGTGAGTGTGATAAAATATTCGCCGCATGGACGATCCAGGCCAAGGTCGTACTCGGTTTTTCTTCATCATGATGGGCCCTGATGGCATGACAGACTTCTTCTGATTCTCCATATTTTTTAGCCCACTCTGCGCCTACAAAAGAATGACTTCCTTCCACCACATGATCAATGGCTTTGCCTATATCATGGAGTAAACCGGCGCGTTTAGCTATTTTGGGATTCACTCCCAATTCAGCTGCCAAAAGCCCTGAAATATGAGCCACTTCCAAAGAGTGGTTTAAAACATTTTGCGCCTGAGACATCCTAAATTTCATTGAACCAATCAGCTTAGTGAGTTCTGGATGAATATGTGACAGCCCTAAATCTAGAATGACCTGGTCCCCTGTTTCACGCAAGGATTTCATAATTTCAGACTTTTGCTTTTCAACGACTTCTTCTATTCTTGCGGGATGAACTCTTCCGTCTTCCATTAACTTTTCAATAGTTTTTCTGGCAATTTCCCGGCGTATGGGATCAAAGCCAGAAATAACAACGGCCTCAGGCGTGTCATCGACAATTAAATCAACCCCACAAAGGGCTTCTAAAGTTCTTATATTTCTGCCCTCTCTCCCAATTATTTTTCCCTTCATTTCATCACTTTGAAGAGCAAGAACACTGACGGTTCTTTCAGAGGTGTACTCGGCCGCAAATCTTGCCAAGGCTGTAGCGATAACTTTCTTAGCTCGTTGACTTGATTCTTTATGAGTTTCTATTTCAATTTCGGCAATTTTTTTGGCTGATTCTAATTTGGCTTCCTCTTCCAAAGAACTTATCAATTGTCTTTTCGCCTCTTCTTGGGTCATTTGAGCCATGTTTTGCAACCTGATTTTTAGTTGTGAAAGTTCTTGCTCTGCTTTCTTATCAAGTTCTTTGATCCGCTGCTCAGAAATCGAAATCTTTTCATCACGGTCTTTGAGTGACAGAATAAATTTTTCATTTTCATCTTGCCTGTGCTTGTTTTGATCATCCACTTCCCGTAATTTTTTTTCCAATTGCTGTTCTTTACTTTTTAATTGGTTTTTTTGTTTCTGAATATCTAACTCAAAATTCTTTCTTGCTCTGGCCTCAAAATCTTTAGCCTTAGCCTCAGAATCTTTTTTAATTTTGTTGGCTTCATTTTTAGCTTTATTGACAATTTTATCAGCTTCCATTTTTGCTGATTTTTTTTGGATATCATCTTTGTACTTTTTAATAAAAAAGACAACTACCCCACCCAAAAGTAAACCTATGATAACAGAAATGACTATTTCCATTTTTAATTCCTCTCCATTTTTTTAAGTCCATTTTCAGTCAATACAAAGTCCATGCTAATATCCCAAGGATCCACTGGAAATTCTTTATTCGTGTATTGAACTTCAAAACAAGTTCCAATTTTTAACCCATTAAAATTCACTAAAAACCGGTCATAAAATCCTTTACCTTTTCCCAACCGTTGCCCCTGATAATTAAATCCAAGTCCAGGCACAAAAACACCAGACATCTGAATTGGATCAACCAAAGTACCGTCTTTGGGCTCCTTCATTCCCAAAGGATGGCTCACGAAATTTTCTGCCTGGTAAAAAAATAGATCTTGGTTTTCCACTTTGGGAAAAGCAAAGGCTAAATTTTGATTCTGATTCTGCTCTAAAAAATCACGAATAGGTGGTTCGCTGAGCAGGGGATAGAAAAAACCCCAAATACCTTTTCTGTTTTTAAAGAAATCAGACAAAACAGATCTCCACTTTGCACGAATCTCTGCTTGCCGCTCCTCTTTCAGAAACAAGGCAATTTGATTATTAAAATAAACTCTCCACTCGATTTTAGAGAGTTCTTTGGATTTCATGAAAACTCCTAGAACTAATTTTTTTTTGAGTTTTCAATTTCATTAGATAATTTTAGGATTTTTTCTTCGACTTTTTCCAATTCTCTATGGGCTTTTCTTTTTAGTATGATTAACTCTTCCGCGAGGTTTAATGCTGTCAGAATCGCCGCACTTTGATAAGATCCATTCTTTGTCATTTGAAGAGATTGTTCCATTTTTAAATTTATAAACCCAACGAGTTCCTGCACTGTCGCATCATCGAGATTTGTTTTGAGCTTATAAGGTAAACCGGCAATCAGAAAGTCATAGGTATGACCATCCTTTGAGGTCGAATCTCTTTTCTTGGTTAGATCTGTTTGAGATGAAATCATTAATATAATCCTAAATATATTCTTCTATTGAAAACTTAAATTTATTATATATTTTAAATGGTTATAATCAACAACTTCTCTATTTTTTTAAACATAAACACAAGACCCCTCTATTTTTTCTAAAATCACACTTTAATTTTTTTCGTTTGTTCAAAGAGTAGAAGTCCAATTCAACGAGCTTTTCATTGATTATTTTATAAGACATTTCCATTTTATTTGGCTTTGTGTCAAACCAAAGGGTCTCATCTTCTTCAATTTTTGCATTGATTAAGTATGATTTTATCACGTCCTTAGACGGATTTACTTCATGGACCTTTGGCAAGTTGATATTCTCGGCGACAAGGTCCCCACCTAGAACCTCAAGGGTCATTTTATAAATGGGAGGGTCTTTTTTTAAATCTGATAACCTGATAGTTAATCTTTTTTTAGAATCACCTGCTTCTCCAGCAGATTTTAAATCTTCAAAGATCACTTTTCTAGAGCCCAGGGTGGACTTCATTGTGCTATATTTATAATCAATCGTTTTTTTTAGATCCTCTAAATTGACATCCACCTCTAAATTTGGATTTTTAAATTCGGAAAAACAACCTATAAGATTCTCATAGGAAACGGAAGGGAGCTTTTTTTTTCTTTCCCTTTGAGGCGTCGATGGATCTGCCAGACTGCTCGCACTGATCATGCCATAAATGAGAAGAAAACTAAAAAAACCCGGAGCCCTTAACCTATGACTAAAGAAGCTGCTAATAAATGACATGCAAAACAATCATGAAGTTTAGCATTTGAAATGTCCACTTAAATTATTTCCAACCAGATTTTAGCAAGAGAGATTTTTGCAAGAGCCTTAAGACATTTTAAACTTTTGCTACGAGTGTATTTAAAAAGTCTTAAATCGAGGCCGCAGAAGGGAGGCGACTGAGGCTTGGCCCAGCCAAGTCGCAGGGAGCCCGACCGACGAGAACGAAGATTTAAGACTTTTTAAACACACTCTAATTAAAAATAGAATCAATATATTCTTTTGTCGAGAAGGGTCTTAAATCTGAAATTTTTTCGCCAATTCCAATTAGTTTTATCGGCACCTTTAACTCATTGGTAATGCCAATAGCGACTCCCCCTTTTGCGGTGCCATCCATTTTAGTTAAAATAACTCCTGTCAAGCCCAAGACATTGTTAAATTCTTTAGCCTGAAGCAAAGCATTTTGCCCTGAGTTGGCATCTAATACGATAATCACTTCATGAGGAGCTTCCGGAATATTTTTTTGGATGACTCTCTTCACCTTTTTAAGCTCTTCCATTAAGTTTGTTTGAGTGTGTAATCTTCCTGCCGTATCAATGATCACTAAATCATAATTTTGTGCTTTAGCCTTTGCTACGGCATCAAAAGCCACAGCGCTTGGATCGGAAATCCCCTCGGGAGAAAAAATCTCGACCTGGGCTCTTTCTGTCCAAACTTTTAATTGATTTTGAGCCGCGGCCCTAAAAGTATCACCGGCGGCTACCAAAATCTTTTTATTTTGTGATGCAAAATAAGCAGACAATTTGCCTATGGTTGTTGTTTTTCCAGCCCCGTTGACCCCAACAATCATCACGACCGTAGGACCTTGCTGACTCCATTTAATTCGAGAAATCAAATCTAACTGAGCGGCTCCATCAAGGGTTTCCAGATTTTCAGGAACCTGATTAAAAATCCTTAAAATCTCTTTTCGTAAAGAGTCTTTAATTGCTGACAATTCTCTTTTTTGATTTTTCGATAGGTCTTCATCAAGCTTAGCCATCAGAGTCGAAACCGTTTGCGTTCCCATATCAGAGGTATATAAAATTTCTTCAATCTCTTCTAATGCCGGCGATTCAGAAAGACGAAATAAATTTTTGATTCTACCAAAAATATGATCTTTGGTTTTTACAAGAGCCGAACCTACATTCTCATTCTCAATAGGTTTGATTTCCGAATCAGCACTAGCCTCAATCCCTTTTTTTGGCTTTTTTAAAGCTTTGAACACAAAAGGAAGAAAGACAAGTAGGGCCATCAGGCAGATGAAAACAACAAGCCAAATTATCGCATTTTGTTGAAGCTCTCCCATATTATTTAATATCCTGAAGGCTCACAGAAACCATTGTGGAAACGCCTCTTTCTTGCATCGTAACTCCATAAAGCTTTTTAGCCACTTCCATCGTATGCTTGTTATGAGTCACCACGATAATTTGTGATCTTTTTGCCATTTCCCTAACAAGATCATTAAACCGAAAAACGTTGGCATCATCTAAAGGAGCATCCACCTCATCAAGTAAGCAATAGGGTGATGGTTTTACAAGAAAAATTGAGAAGACTAAAGCTACAGCCGTAAGGGCTTTTTCTCCACCTGACATCAAGGTGACGTTTTGCATTTTCTTTCCCGGAGGTTTAGCAATGATCTCGATCCCCATCTCGCCCTTTTCAGGATCTTCATGAAGTTCTAACTTCGCCTCTCCCCCCCCAAAAAGAACAGGAAACACACGGGTAAATCGATCGTTTACTAAATCAAATGTTTCTTTGAATCGTTTCGAACAGATACGATTAATTCTATCAATCACACGTCTTAATTGTTCTTTAGCTTCAACTAAATCGTCATGTTGTTTTGTTAAAAACTCGTAACGTTTTGAAGTCTCTTCATACTCTTCGATGGCCGAAAGATTGACTTCACCTATCTTGCCTATTTTTTCTTTTAACTCTTTTAATTCAACTTCAGCAAGGTAAGCGTCTCCTCCTCTTTCGACGTACTTCTCGACAATCTCAGGAAGAACCAATAGGTATTTCTCACGAACCTGATCGACAAGATACTGTTCTTTCATTCGAGCCTGATCCCATTTTAATTGGGCTTCATTCATTTGTGACATTCGCTCATTTTTCGCCCTCTGAGTCGATGCTAATTCATCAGCTAGCTCATTTAGCCCCAGGGACATTTCTTCAAAGGAATTCTTTTCCATTGAAAGTTTTGATTTTAGTTCTTCTAACTGGTTTAACCACTTTTCAAATTCAAGTTTTCGGTCTTCCAAGAGCAATTGATTCTCGGTCATTTGCTCCGAGTACATTTCCGTCTCTTCCGTCATTCTAGACAATTGCAAGCTGAGGTCTGTCGATGACTTAGTGACCATTTCGTATTGTTTGGTGATCCCCACATACTGTTGATTTTTCGAAGCAAGCTCCACTTGCAATTCCGTAACTTCCTTTTGCAACTCGGGGAATCCTTTATTGGTCTGATCAAATTCTAAATCAAGTTGATGAGTTAACTCTTCTAATTCTTGTTTTTTATTTTTGACATCGCTTAAGGACCCTTGTATCTGAGCTAATTTATCTGCCAAAGACACCGCTTGTTCTTGAGTTTTCTTGACCTCTCTAGCTTGTCGATCGACGGCATACTCAGCATTAGATAGCTCTTGCTCTGCGCGTTCTAAATCTTTTTGCAACTCCCGGACTTTCAGATCTTGATCTACTTTTCTTTTTTGCGCCCCCTCGAAAGCGACCATGATTTCTTGCAGTTTCTCTTCCATTTTTTTCATGGAAGCCTGAGCTAAAGTCAATTTCCCAGCCCATTCATTTTTCTGAAAGGAAAGCTCCTTAATTTGGTTCTTTCGATGTAAAATTCCCGAATCTGCGCCGTCTAAAGAACCTCCTGAAATAACTCCATCTTCGGTCAGAGTATCTCCATCAAGAGTGACAAAACTCCATCCCGGATAACGAGGTCGTAGGGCTAAAGCTGTCCGAAGGGAATCCACAACAGCGATCCCATCGACAAAATATCCTATGGTGGCTTGATAGGGATCTTTAGTTTTAACCACATCCCTTAACAAAGCTTGTACCCCTTTTTCTGCTGAGGGGGTTTCCTCTTTAAAATTCTCAGTAATCCCATCAGCTGCTAAAAAACTAGATCTACCGGATCTTGAATCCTTCAAATAATTAACAGCTTCTAAGGGTTTGTCTGACTGTTCTGAAAGCAGCATTTGCAACCGGTTCCCCAGGGCCGCCTCCATGGCTACCTCATAGATGGAATCTACTTCCACCACGTCAGAAACAGGTTGAAAACTTACAGATCCGTCAACGTGGACTTCTTTGGATTTCTGCCAAAGCATCACTGATTTAACACCAGACTCATAACCTTCAAAACTGGATTGCAAATTTTCTAATCCATACAATTTGGAGGTTACCTGCCCAAGACGATCTTTAAATTCTTCGACTTCTTCTTTCTTCTGAGCATATTGATCTTGTATGTTTTTTTTATTTTCGTGGAAAGACTCCACGTCTCTAATTAAATTAGCAGCTAACTCTTTATTTTTTTCGAGATCAGAAAAAATCCGACTTTTTCGAGAGTCAAATTCAATTTTTTTCTCACGTAGCTCATCAACAACCATCTGTTCATTGATTTCTTTTTCCTGAGCGTCCTGAATCTGAGCTTCAATTCCATTTGCCTTAACTTCCAAAGAGTTCACTGATTGTCCCACAGCAAACAACTCTCGCCTTTTTTCTGTTAAGAGGTCATCCACTTCTTGAATCCGTTTTTGATCTCGAAGAAAATTTAAATTTTTCTCTGAAAATTTTTGTTGCAAATCTTCAAGGAAAAGTTTCATTTCCTCTTCCTGCGCTTGTAACTGTTCTTGATCTCTTTTTAAGAGAGCCCATCGAGCCTGCTGTTCTTGAACTAAATTACCTGTCATTTGTTCATTTCGACGGGCTTGTTCTATCTCAAATTTAAGTTCTTGAATTTCCATTTCTTTTTTAGATACCAAAGCCTGACTTTCGAAATAGGTGTTCTGAAGGGTATCAACGGTTTTTTCTTTTTCTAATGCTTGCAATTTAAGAGTTTCAAAATCTACTTGCAATTGGGCTAATTTGGATTCCCCAGCCACTTCTAAATCCTGAGTTTCCTTAAAAATTTTCTCTGCCTCATCCGCTACCGATTTAAAATCAAGGTATTGTCTCGATGACAACCACAAGTCTAAATCCTCAATTTGGTTTTTTAAGTTTCGATACCTTTCAGCTCTTTGAGCCTGACGTTGTAGACTATCTATTTGTCGTTTGAGTTCGCCAACGATATCTTGCAAGCGAATGAGATTCTGATCTGTCTGTTGCAATTTTCTTTGCGATTCTTTTTTACGAGCCTTGAATTTGGTGATTCCAGCGGCTTCTTCGATTAAATGACGACGATCTTCAGGTTTTGCTGTGATGATTTTTCCAATCATTCCTTGTTGGATAATGGAAAAACCTTTAGAACCGGCTCCGGTATCCATAAAAATTTCTTGCACATCTTTCAATCGAGCTGGCTCTTTATTTACAAAGTACTCACCTTCGCCATTTCGATGAAGTCTTCGAGTCACCATGATCTCACTGTGTTTTAAATATTTTGCAGGGAAAGGACCTCCATCATTTTCCAAAGTGAGGGACACTTCACACATACCCAGCGGAGCAAAGCCCTCCGCCCCAGCAAAAATCACATCTGTCATCGTCGATCCACGTAAATCTTTTGCGGACATTTCACCCATGACCCAAACCAAAGCATCTACAATGTTTGATTTTCCGCAACCATTTGGCCCTACAATACCTGTAATTCCAGAATCAAATTGAATAACTGTTTTATCCTTAAATGATTTAAAGCCAACAAGCTCGAGTTTTTTAATTCTCAATTTATCTTCCTTTTTTAAAGTGAGCCCTACTCAAAACAGGGGCTACGCCCATTTCTCAAAACAGGGGTCTTTCAATAAACTTCTATCTCGCCACTAATTTTTATAGAGCTTTTCTTATGTTTCAACTTTATACTTTGGAAACGCGGCTTGTCGGAATCACATTTTTACAGTAAGGAATCATCAAGGAATCATCAAAAAATAAGTGATCGAACTTTTTGGGTTACAGACCTACTTTGAATTTAACTTTTGAACCAATTGAGTTTTCTGCTCAGGAAAAGCATTCAACAAATGAATCTGAATTCTTTTAAGCCCTTCTTCATTTCCCCCACTTTGGGACCTTAAACCAAGAGCCGCAAACTGATATTGTTTCATGGCTATATTGACATCTCTTTGCACTTTAAAATAAGTAAAAAAAAGCTTCTCTAAATAGCTTAAAGAATCATCACTTAGTTTCTGATAATCAAATGTGGCGATTTCTGATTCTATATATTCCTTAGTTTTTACTTTTGACTCAGATTGATTTAATAAAAAATCGATATGTTGTTTTTTCATTAAAAACATTGACTTGGTAAGTTCAACGGCTTCACCTTTAGATTTTGATGTTACTTTTTCTAAGGATTGAATCAATTCAGAATCTTCCTTTCCTGCAAAGGTGGCTTGAAGTTTTTGAATACCTATGGGCGTCCTACCCGTTCTTTGAAAAACCAGGTAATTAATTCCTAGAATGAAAATAACAATTCCCAAAAAAAACAGAATAAAGTCATTTTTTGTCATTGGCGTCTTGCTTTGATATCTTAAAATAGTTGATAAAAGAATTTATACTTTCAGGCAGCTCAGAAAAAAAATCATCTGCTCGAAAAAAAAGCGGCCCTACCCAGCCCTTTGTCTGTATCTCGTTGAGGTACTTTATTAAATTGAAAATGGGACCGGCTATCCTGTGGGACATATAAAGACCCAAGGTCAAAATAATAGCCACTGTGAGGATTAATGTCACACTCAGAATATAGCCTAAGCTTAATTTCATTTGTGCTAAAAAATCAAAAAAAACACTCGTCTCTGGAAGGCCAGAAGAAACTCCTATATGTTTCCAATACTCAATAAATGCAAATATAGCGGCATAAAAAACCAGACAAACAATCGTCGCCACAACAGCTAAAAACCTTAAAAATTTTAATTGAAACTGTGGAAGAATTAAAAGTATCTTCCGATTTCCCGTACTAAATTTATCTTCCATACACTTCCAATTCTTATGTTATGTTAATTTATGCCTTTTTTATTTCTTGATATTGTTATTGTTATTGTTATTGTTCACAAAAATAAAAATTCAATCAAGTTAAATTTAACCCCACCCCAATTTATAAAATCAATACCCTCTCCTTTTTTGAGAGCAATTGCGCTCTGGCCGCTGCCAACCTAGCAATGGGGACACGGTAAGGAGAACAGCTCACGTAATCTAAACCAACTTGATGAAAGAACTCGATGCTCTCGGGATCCCCACCATGCTCGCCACAAACTCCTGTTTTTAAATCAGGCTTTGCCCTTCGGCCCAGCTCGACCCCCATCCTAACCAAAGCTCCAACACCTTTTTTATCAATCGAGACAAAGGGATCCTTCACGAAGAGCCCTTGACTCACATAGGATCCTAGAAATCTTCCCGCATCGTCACGAGATAAACCCAAAGTAGTTTGAGTCAAATCATTCGTTCCAAAGCTGAAGAAATCGGCATGCTCAGCAATGGACTCAGCCATTACGGCAGCTCGAGGCAACTCGATCATGGTACCCACTGTGTATTTAAACTTAAGTGATCTTTCTTTTTGCACCTTTTCAATCTCATGAACAGTTAACTCGCGAAGCATTTCTAACTCTTTTTCTAAGGCCACCAGAGGGATCATTATTTCTGGAGAAATACTTTTCCCTTCTTTAATTAAATCACAGGTGGCTTCGGCGATGGCCCGCACCTGCATTTGATAGATTTCAGGATAGGTTATTGCCAAACGACATCCACGATGTCCTAACATAGGGTTAAACTCATGAAGGTTTTTAATCTTGGCCTTTAATTTTTCAAAGTCCATTCCAATGCGGACGGAAAGTTCTTGGGTCTCTTTATCCCCATGGGGAACAAATTCATGCAATGGAGGATCTAAGAGCCTAATCGTGACAGGAAATCCTTCCATGATTTTAAAAAGGGAGTAAAAATCACTTCTCTGCATGGGTAATAACTTCAATAAAGCTTTTTCCCGATCTATTTTATTATCGGCAATGATCATCTCTCTCATCGCATCTATTCTGTCAGGACCGAAAAACATATGTTCCGTTCGACATAGACCAATCCCCTCAGCGCCAAAACTTTTAGCAGTGCTAGCGTCTTTAGGAGTGTCCGCATTGGTTCTGACTTTTAATTTTCTGATATGATCGGCCACCTTCATGATCCGCTCAAAGTTTTGATCCAAAGATGGCTCGATGGTTTTCACTTCACCCAGATAAACTTCCCCGCTGCTCCCATCTAAAGTGATAAGGTCCCCTTTTTTTAAAACATATCCCTTAGCTTTCATTGTTTGATGGCGGTAATCCACTTCCATATCGCCGCAACCGGCGACACAACACTTACCCATGCCTCTAGCAACGACAGCCGCATGGGAGGTCATTCCACCTCTCGTGGTTAAAATCCCTTGCGCGGCGACCATTCCAGCAATGTCTTCTGGCGATGTTTCTATTCGAACTAAAATAACTTTTTTTCCTTTTTCTTTCCATTCAACAGCCTCTTCGGAAGAAAAAACAATCTGTCCATGAACACCACCAGGGCTTGCCGGAAGACCTTTCGCCAGAAGAGTCTTGGCTGATTGAGGATCCAATGTTGGATGTAACAATTGATCCAAGGAGCTTGGATCAATTCTCAACAGAGATTCCTCTTCGCTAATTAATTTTTCATCCAACATATCGCAAGCCATTTTCAATGCCGCTTTGGCAGTCCTCTTCCCCGTTCGAGTTTGCAACATCCACAGTTTCCCTTTTTCAATGGTGAACTCGATATCTTGCATGTCTCGGTAATGCCGCTCTAGCTGGGTATAGAATTTTTCTAATTCGGCATAGGCTGAAGGCATCACTTCTTCCAACGACTTAAACGACGTTTTCGCTGCAGCTAATTTAGTGATAGGCTGAGGCGTACGAATCCCAGCAACCACATCTTCCCCTTGAGCATTAATTAAATACTCTCCGAAAAATTCTTTATTGCCCGTTGAGGGATTTCTGGTAAAAGCCACTCCCGTTGCGGAATCATCACCCTTATTTCCAAAAACCATGGATTGAACATTTACAGCCGTGCCCCAGCTTGAAGGAATGTGATGTAATTCACGATAAGTTATCGCCCGTGGAGTATCCCAAGAACTAAAGACGGCTGAAATAGCTCTCCACAATTGATCCCAGGGGTCCGCTGGGAAAACTTGCCCTGTCATTTGATGAACTAGGTCTTTAAATTTTTTCACAAGTATCTTTAGATCTTCCACCGTTAACTCTGTATCTAATTTGTAATGTCTTTCTTCTTTTAAATCCTCAAGAGTGACTTCCAATAAAGTTGAATTCATACCAAGAACGACATCTGAATACATTTGAATAAATCGACGGTAAGAATCCCAGGCAAAGCGAGGTTGATTCGAAGATTGAGCTAAACCTTCAACTGTTTGATCATTCAATCCCAAATTTAAAATAGTATCCATCATTCCAGGCATGGAGGCACGGGCTCCCGATCTAATAGAAAATAAAAGCGGATCTTTCACATCGCCAAATTTTTTCCCCATTTTAGTCTCCACTCTGGATAGCGCCTCTTTCACCTTGGGCCTCACCCATTCAGGTAGCTGACCCCCATTGGCAAAAAAGTGAGTGCATATTTCTGTAGAGATCGTAAACCCAGGAGGCACCGGCAATCCTAAAGCCGTCATTTCTGCAAGGTTGGCTCCCTTTCCACCTAAAATGCTTTTCATTCCGGCGTTGCCGTCAGCCTCTCCAGCTGCAAAAAAATAAACAAATTTATCTGGAATATTTGTATTGACACTTTCTGACGTTTTGCTGGACTTATTTTGACTTGTAGGAACTTGCATACCTTCTCCTTTTGTAAAATAACTTACTAAGCAAATCTAAAAACGCGCGTTCGCGGGGGAACTCCCGTTAAAAGTTTTTTAATTTTTTCGTCACATAGGAATTTAATTGAGTCATCGAGATTCTCTCCTGAATCATGCTATCACGATGTCTGATGGTTACAGCCTGATCCTTGGCCGTTTCAAAGTCAACAGTAACGCAGAAAGGGGTGCCAATCTCATCTTGTCGACGGTAACGTTTTCCAATAGAGGCTGTTTCATCATATAAAACATCAAAATCTTCAGCCAATTGATCACGTAATTTCTCGCTCACCCCTGTGAGTTCTTCTTTTTTAGACAAGGGCAATACCGTCACTTTATAGGGAGCTAAATCAGGATGAAGACCCAAAACAATCCTTGTGTCTTCACTTCCTGTTTCGTCCTTGGAAACTTCTTCACGGTAGGCATCACACATAAAGGCTAAAAATAAGCGGTCACAGCCAACAGCCGTTTCAATAACATAGGGAATGTATTTATCTTTATTGGCTTCATCGAAATATTCTAAATTTTTTCCTGAAAATTTTGAATGTTGAGTTAAATCAAAATCAGAACGGTTATGAATACCCTCGAGCTCACTAAATCCCATAGGGAATTTATACTGGACATCCACGGCAGCTTTGGCATAATGAGCCAGCTCTGTAGGTCCGTGGGGATGAAATCGTAAATTTGCCGGATTTATATTATATTTCAAATAGAAACTCATTCTCGTTTCTTTCCATTGTTCAAAATATTTCTCATCTGTCCCTGGTTTCACGAAATACTGCATTTCCATTTGTTCAAACTCCCGAGTTCTAAAAATAAAATTTCCCGGAGTGATTTCGTTTCGAAAAGATTTTCCAATGGCAGCAATACCAAAAGGAACCTTGTACCTTGAGCTTTGCTGGCAATTTTGAAAATTTACGAAATGCCCTTGGGCCGTTTCAGGTCGTAAATAAATAGCATTGGAGCCATCTTCCACAGGTCCCATATGGGTTTTAAACATCAAATTAAATTGTCGAGGCTCTGACAAATTTTGCGACCCGCACTGAGGGCATTTCTTTTCATTAAGATAGGAATCGGTATTATCCGACCTGAATCTTGTTTTACAGTTTTTACAATCTACCAAAGGATCACTGAAACCATCCACATGACCTGAAGCCTTCCACACCATCGGATGCATCAGAATGGAAGCATCTATTCCGACCATATCAGCCCTTCGAGTCATGGCCTGCCACCAAGCCTTTTTCACATTTAATTTCATCAGAGAGCCTAAAGGACCATAGTCCCAACAACTGCCTAAGCCTCCATAAATCTCAGAACTCTGAAAGACAAAGCCTCGACGTTTGCTTAAGCTGACCAAGGTGTTTAAATCATTAAGTCTATTGATCGTGATTGATTTGTTTAGATTATCCATATTAGCGCCCTTTTCAAAATATATTTTCAAAGGAAGGATGGCATAATCTACCCAGGGCGGTCAACTAAAGTCCGATGCCGACCATTTCCATAGCCTTATCAAAGGCTCTCACCACTAATGATTTATCTTTTTCTGGCAAAAACTTATTTCGTGTTAAAACATTAAGAACATCCACGAAGTACTTATACTTTGTGCCAAACTTTTCGTTAAGCACGCTATCATAATCTTTTCTTAGGGAAGACCACGAGCCGGAACCGTAACCATTTCTCCCAAATCTGTCTCCTGTGGCAATATCTAGCTTTATTCTTCCATCCTTAGAAGCCCCTTCATAATGAGCAAACCACGAATCAGCTGTTTCAATTTTCCCATGGGATGGATCCAGAACCCAAAAACCCCCACCGGCCTTATCAACCATAACAGCCACATGAAAACCCCAACCAAATAATCCGCCTCTCATTGGTCCATAAATAAATATTTTCTTAATGGAATCACGATGGATTCCATTCTGCAACATGATCATATTTCCAAAAAAAGCACGACCAAAACAAAAACCAAATTTGGAAGCAGGGTCATACTTTACCAAGTCAAATAATCTGATTCCTGAAGTGTAACTCATAATACGAAAAATATCCTGAGCTTCAGCTTCCGTGAGTGCCGTTCGAATCATCTTTTCTTCTCGAATTAACTCTGTATTTAAGCGCCCCACATCATTACTTACAAATTCCCATAGCTTATCAAAATGCTTTATCTTTTGCTCTAAGGCGCTTTTTAGATCCTCTGAAGTAAAAGTGGCTTTACGCTGTTTTAATTCTCTAGCGATTCTAAATATATCCATTCCTCGCCTTGTCCTTAACAAATTAAGAATGACCTCGTTGGATTTATTTGTTTTAGATAAAAAATATTTTTTATTTTCTAATTCTTTAATTAAGGTTGAATATTCATGATTAGGCCTTAAAACCTTGGATAATAACTTAAAATCAAAATCCTCCACAAAGAAATCGAATCGACTTTTTAAAAGGAATAAATTTCTCGCTTTGGATATCACAAAATCTTCAATCTCTTTGGCTGATTCAAAATTAGAGTCTTTACCTTCGTTATACCAGTACTCTCTTCGAAGGGTGTCCAAGGATTCCCGTAATAGATCATCGTTACTAATGATTCTATCAAGTTCAACCACTTGTTGTTTTCTTTCCTCAATCTTTGCCTGAGTCGTGAGACCCTCAAAGACCTTTTTTTGCTCTTGATTTCTGACAATACTATCATAGTTTTCTAATCCATCCAAAATTCGATGATTCCGTTTTTTAATCATTTCTGGAGTTACAAAAGTTGGATAGCTTTGAGCAAAATCAAATCGTTGTTGCGAGTAGGGGTCATCGACGATGACCTTTTCTTGATACAACTTTTCGAACTCCGACGAGGACAACTCTTTCCCGGCGAAAGTAAAATATTTTAAAAAGTGATACTTCATAGTTTTAATTGCTTCCTCATTCACTTCAAACTCTGTCCCGACAAATAAATCAAAATCTCTTCCAATGATTTTGCTAAATCTCAATGCCGCTATTTCCATTGAAGACAAGCTTACTTCCTCGTTCCTCATCTCTTTCAAAATTTTTTCAGCTTTTCTTTGCTGTTCAGCCACGATGATATGATTGAAATTAAAAAAATACTTTAAATCTCCCAGTGCACGTGACCCATCTGGATGCTGAATCCCATTCTTAAGCTTCTCCTCTTCTTCTTTATTAATCTTTTCGGGATACAAAATAATTTTGCGAAGAGTTTCTTTAAAACCTTCTTCCAAGACCTGACCAAATTCAGTTTGAAAAGCATCAGAAAATAACGTTAAATATTTCTGTTCATCCGACCTGATTTTTTCTAAAACTTCAGCAGTTCTGGCGCTGATTTTAGCCTTCTCAATTTCCCTTACTCCGCTGTAGACCTTCAAACAGGAAGATTCAGAAAAGGAAACCGTTGAAATAAATAAAATCAACAAAGAAATCTTGCTATTTGCCATACGTCACCCTTGAATCAAGTTTAGAGCGTGTTTGAAAAGCCATAAAAACACGTAAGTGATCATTTTAAACGAAATTATTATTTCTTCCACTGTAGAGTTCCAGACATTTGAGCGCATTTCGTCACTCGGCTTTTGTCACTCGGCTTTCGTCGCTTTCCGTAAAACAACCTTAGAAGTTCGATATATTACCAATATATGGCCAAAATAGCCATATATTGGTAATATAATTATATTTTATATTGCTAATATATGGTAGATATGGCACTATATTAGCAACAGCAAAGGGATTACTTTGAAGAACGAAATAGCCTATCTAAAAAAGTTAAAAACGATTGAAATCACAACCTCCATGCTTATGGGTGTGCTTTCTGACTATGAAGATGCTCGAGGAAAAATAAGCTCCCTATGTAAAAAAGGATTATTGGCGCCAATTAAACAAGGCGTGTACCTACTTAACGAAGATCTGGGTTTACGTCCCTATTCTAAAGAAATATTAGCTAATTTAATCTATGGCCCCTCGTATATCTCATTAGAATCAGCTCTATCAAATTATGGGTTTATTCCAGAAAGAGTCACAACAACCACATCTATCTGCTTTGGAAGAGGGAAATCTTTTTCCACTCCCGTGGGCGAGTTTGAATACCATCACATTAAAGAATCTATTTACGCAATGGGTGTCCAATTGAAAGAAGTATTTAAAGGTACCTATTGCCAATATGCAACTCCAGAAAAGGCACTTCTTGATTTTATCTACCTTAAAGAGGAAAAAGGAGCATTTAAAAATGCCAAAGATTACTTTACCTATCTTTTAGAGTCTTACCGTTTTGATCTACAAACTATTGAAAATGAAATTTCATTAAAAAAACTGCAAACACTAGCAGAGTCTTATCCATTTAAGCACATTCAGTGGTTTGCAAATGAACTAATAAGGAAGATACTAAAATGAATGAAGCCATAGAACAAATGCTCGCAAGGTATCAACCAAAATCAAGTATTGACTACGAAAATGCATTAAAAGAAATCTTGCAGGAAATTATTCTGCTCGGACTGGATCGAAATGGTTTTTTTGAAATTGCTGCATTTTACGGAGGGACAGCATTACGAATCATATATGGATTAGATCGCTTTTCCGAAGACTTGGACTTTACTCTTTTAAAGCCAGATCCCAATTTTAAATTGGATAAGTATTTTTCAGGAATAGAACGAGAGCTCAAAGCCTTTGGTTTTGATTTTTCTCTCCACAGAGTTGATAAATCTGAAGACCGCAAAACAGAGTCAGCTTTTCTCAAAACCAATACCCACATGCTCTTTTTAACCATTCAAGGAACAAAGGGACTTGCTGATCGAATACAAAAAAACCACACTCTTAAAATTAAATTTGAAGTTGATGTTGATCCATCCACATCATTTGAAACTGAAATTAAGACGCTTTTACTACCCTCTCCTTTTACTGTAAAAACACTCACCTTATCTTCTTTGTTTGCAGGTAAAATGCATGCCGCCCTTTTAAGAAAATGGAAAAATAGAATCAAGGGACGAGATTTTTATGATGTCCAATGGTATATAGCACGCCATATACCAATTAAAAAAAGTTATTTAGAAGAAAAAATGAACGCCTCTGGTGCTTTGGCAATGCCCCTAACAAAAAAAATACTTATTGATCTATTCGAAAAACGTGTCGAATCTATAGACTGGGATCATGCAAAAAAAGACGTTGCTAATTTTTTAAAAGATAAAAATCAAGTTCATTTATGGTCATCTCTTTTTTTTAAAGAGATCATTCAACAAATTAAGTTAGAGTGATACTCACAGGGTATACCAAAAAGGTATACCCTTTTAAATTTTCAAAATGTAATATTCTTTGGAACCTTGGAAGCAAATTCCTCGCAATTCATTTAACAATTTATTCATAATCATTCTCATTTCTTTTTTTTATTAAAATTAAAGACTCCTGTTTACAAATTAAACGATAGCAAATAGTTAATCTATTTCAAAAAAAAACCATACCTCCCATGAACTTAGGTTCAAGCATCTGAAAATGATGGTTTTTTTAATTAATAAGTCTTAATAAACTAAGGAGATTGAAATCTTATTACCTGAAGCCACACTGGTAAACTGTCATCATGACTTTCTTCCGTTTTAACAATCGAAGGCCTGACAACCTTTGAATTAGGCCCTGTATCTCCAATTTTTAGTCACTAATCTGGTTCCGCGTAAAATTCTTAATGACAAACTCACCGACTCATCAATAAACTATTCCAGAAAACAGGTTTGCTTTCGAAGGGGTTTAAATGAAATTATTTTTTAATTCAATCGTTCTGTTGTTAAGTCTTTTAAGTTTTAAGTTCTCTTTATCCGAGACTTTGAAAAAAACCCCTTCCAGCGATATCCCAGAGAAAAGAGAGTTTCCCTTAAATCAAAGTGTCTCTCCTTGTGAAGACTTTCATAAATATGTTTGTTCAGAGGCCGAGTCTTCTTTTAAATTAAGACCTGATCGCAGCTCACATACCTTTGCCTTTAATGACTCCTACGAACGAATCCTTGAAAAGAAGAAATATTTTTTTAAAAATATTTCTTCAGAAAAAAAATTAAATCCAAGGGGAAACCAACTGCAAAGTTACTACCTTGCTTGCATGAACAAATCTGCGGCCACGACAGAAGAAAAAAAAGTAGTTTCACAAGTTATTTCAGAGCTCTCCAAAATTAATACCCTCGATGACTTGCTTAAATATGACCAAGAAAATATTCAACATGGCAGACATTCCATGATCCACTTTGATAGTTCTGCAAATGCTGACAATCCTGACAAGTACGATATCTATATCGCTAGCAGCTTTATGAATTTGCCCGACCACTCTTATTATGAGAAGCCTGAATTGATAACGGCTTACAAAAGTCTCATCACTGATTTCTTTAAAACTCTTTTCCCCAAATTAAGTCCTGATGTCATTCAAAATAGGATTGAAAAGATGTTCCAGTTTGAAAAAGCTTTTGTCCAAATATACCCCAAAGCCGCGGAACGAAGACAACGCTGGAGTGAAAAAAGACAAAAACCACAAACTGATTTTTTAAAAGAATTTCCTAATTTGAAAATGGAGAAAATTTTTGGTCTTACCCCTAAAGATCTCAATGTCCGAGTCAACATTCCTGAGGCGCTAACCTTCTTAAACCAAAATCTAAACGAAAATCAACTTTCTACATTAAAGGACATTTATCTATATAAAACTTTATCTCCAATCATGGACGATGCTTACCCTCAGTATTTTAAAAAGAAATTTGATTTTAATCATATGTACTTAGGTGGAGCTGAAAAACGACCTGAAAGGACTGAGCGTTGCACGATGAATATTATGAATGCTTTTGAAAAGGAAATCGACGAGATCTTAATGGAAAGAATATTTCCTCGTTTCCCAAAGG
Source organism: Deltaproteobacteria bacterium (assembly GCA_017302835.1). Taxonomy (NCBI): domain Bacteria; kingdom Pseudomonadati; phylum Myxococcota; class Myxococcia; species Deltaproteobacteria bacterium. The sequence goes on from JAFLCC010000007.1 coordinate 116,112, forward strand.
AAAAAGTCGTAGAAGTTTCAGAGAAAATAAGAAATTCAATTCTCCTCGGTATCGAAAAAAACAAATGGCTTTCAGAGGAGGCGAAAACCACCGCTAAGGCAAAGATAAAGACCTGTCGACTCCAAATTATTGCCCCCACAACGGATCGCGAGTGGAATTTTAATCCCATCCAAAACTATTCTCCTACCGAGCCTATTCAAAATTCAAGAAAACTCAATGAAGCCTTATTTAAGAAAACCCTTAAAGAAATTGCTGAACCTGTAAATAAGGATGCTTGGGGAATGGGCCCTTTAACCGTGAATGCTTATTTTTCTCCTACGGAAAATAAATTTGTTATGCCCCTAGGAATATTACAATTTCCTTTCTTTGACAAAGATGGATTAGTCATTGAGAACCTAGGCGCCGTGGGGGCCGTCATGGGACACGAACTGGGCCATGGCATTGATGATGAAGGATCTAAATTTGATGAAACTGGCCGTTTAAGACAATGGATGCCAATGAAAGATTTGGCTGAATTTCAAAAGCGTGGGGAAAGAATGGTCGAGCAGTTTAATAAAATTGGTCATAATGGGAAATTAACGCTTGGAGAAAATGTGGCTGATCTTGTCGGTTTAAGTTTCGCTTATCATGCGGCCTTCCCTGAAGGAAAGGGAACTAAAGAGGAAAAGCAAAAATTCTTTATCGCCTACTCTCGAACCTGGTGCCATGTGATTAGACCTGGGACGGCAGAAAGACTGCTTAAAACTGATCCTCATTCTTTAGGTTGGGCTCGTATCAATGAACAAGTGAAACACCAACCAGGTTTTCAAGAAGCCTTTTCTTGCCAGCCTGGCCAACCGATGACTTTATCAGACTCAGAAAGAATCATTATTTGGTAAATTGCAGTTTAAATTTAAACTGCAATTTACCAACAGGTGTAACTACATTTCTGGGAAATAAAATTTATAATTATTTTTATAACCAAAATTATCCCAAACTCCATTTCCATTAACTATGGCAACTTCTAAACTGAGTGCATTTAAAACTGCCATGTAGGGTCGCTGAGCGTATACTAAAATATCTCTCATCTGCTGAGTGCCATATTGAAGACAATTATACCCCGATGCCACCAAACAACCGCTTGTTAGCCTTACAAAAGCATCCGTACCCGAGCTGTTACTCATTAAGAATTTTCCATAGGGACGGCTATTATTATAATTGGCTTGGACGAAAGCATAAAGTTGAGATGAGTTTTTCAGATTCCCAGAATAATAAATATCCAAAACTGCATTCATACTCGTTTGTAGGGAACGACAGACTTTTACAGGACCACTAATCTGACAGCTACCCTTCATAGAGTAATCTGGAGGATAACTTGTGGCAAATGCAGCAACTCCCATCAATACTAAAATCAGACCCTTGATAAACATAAATTTTCCTTTCGTAAGCTTATTTCATAAGCTTACTTCGTGAGTTCATTACTTCTTTTAACTTTCGAAATAACTCATCACCTAATAAGAACCTAAACTCAAGGATCTTTTGGGTTTGTGAAAAAAATTACAAATTATTTTTTAAAATATTAACCTTGAATATATTACTTATATTTAATAAACTGTTAAGTTTTCTTGATTCTATTTGCGGCCTAATTTTATGGATTCAACTTTACCCCAACCAGGACTGGTGATGGTTCCCGTGCGTTGCCAGATACCTCCCAAAGTCAACGCAATGAAGGCAAAGCCAATACTCAACCATTGCCCTCGAGTGAGATCAAATAACTGATACCCAATATGAGCATCAGGCAAACGATAAAACTCATCAAACATTCGCCCCAGGGAATAAAGTATTCCAAATAAAGCTCCTACTGTTCCTAACTTTCTAGGTTTTCGCCAAAACAAAAACAAAAGAACAAACACCAGAAGACCTTCAATCAAAGCGGCATAAAGTTGCGAAGGGTGCCGCGGGATCAGTAAAGGCTCTATTTTTGAGGCTAACTCTTTATCTCCTACTTGAATTTGCTGAATCACTTTATGAATAAAATCAGTAATTGATTCTTTAGCTTTCAGATCATATTTCATTTGATCTACCCATAAAAGCCATTGGTCTTTGCTTCCGCCCAGCTTGGCGTAGGCCTCTCCAAGCCCCTGAAATCTTGCCGTATCACTCATGGACCAACTTAACATATCCGTCGGAAACTTAACCGCCCAGGCAACGGCGGATTGAATGGGCCTTCCGATAAGCTCCCCATTAATAAAATTTGCAATTCTTCCAAAGAAAAATCCAATGGGACCGCACAAACAAACCAAATCTAAGAGATACAAAGTACTGATGCCTTTTTTGGCTGCAAAAACTAAACAAGCGACAACAATTCCAATCATTCCCCCATGGGAAGCCATACCCCCTTCATTCACAGCAAGCACTCCCCAAAAGGGCAATTCCGATTTAAATTTAATAAATAAATCTGGGGAATAAAACAAACAATAACCCAAACGGCCACCCACCATGGTACCAATAGCACAATAAGTAATAAAATCACTTACCATTTCTGGAGCCAATCCTAATTTTTGTTTTTCACAAATCCATTTGATTAAAAAGTAAGAACAAATAAAACCAATCATATAGCTCAAGCCATACCATCTGATTCCTATATTTCCGGTAAAATGAAGAGCAAAAGGACTGATATCATGAACGTAATATTTTAAACTTTCCACTGAATAATTTCTCCTATTAAGAACTCGTATCCTGACTCGTTTCATTATGGTTCATCTTGTTGGATTTTAGCAATATGAGTTTGTAGGATGGCTTTACAACTGATGCACTTAGGCATCAGTTTTTTATTAATTTTTTTAATTTTAAACGAGCCGAATCTGGTACAATAAAGCCATGTATCAAAAACTTCATTTTCAAATCCTAAGATTTTTTGCTTCTTTCTTATTGGTTTCTCTCATCTGTTTTTCGCCTCCTATTTTTGCTTTTGACAATGCAAAGCTTTTTGATAGAGCCGATAAACGCGAGGGCTCCCGATGGACTTTATCTGAATGGCTCGCACAAAAAGAACGAAATAAGTTAATGGACCTCTGGTTGGCCATGAACACTCCTTCCCCCTATGAATTCATGTTGGGCTTTTCCTATAACAATTACCAATCTACAGAGAATCAAACCACCCTGGAATACCTTACCACAGGAGCTGTTATTCAAGCCTATGCTCAAATTTTTGGATTGAGTTTAGAATATGAAAACAGAGGGGGTGAGCAGGAAAATGATTTAACAGGAAGTTTTAATTTACGTCTTTTAGGGAACTCGATTCAAAGCACTCACTTGTCAGTCCACTTTGGACAACGCACTAGAACTGTTTCTGATATCACCCCCAGAACCCTTCTCCGAAATCAATTTGGCCAAATGAGTTTACAAATTTATTTGAATCCCTTTTTTGGAATCAATGGCCTTTATCGAAACTACCTTCCGACCCATGATGCCACTTTTGGCGATGTCACCGGGCAATATACTACTGGTGGTTTATTTATCGATTTTAAGGCCATCCGCATTTTAGGGGAGTGGTATGAAGACATTCAAAAAAATAATGGTAGCAGTGTCTCTCCTGAAATCAAACGAAACGGAATCAAAACGGGACTGCAGTTCTTTTTCTAAATTGGTGTTTCTGTAGAAGTGGTTAGGCAGAAGGCAAAACAGAAAAGTTATTCTTGCACAGCCCTTAAATCCACAAACTTTTGACATTTCTTTCTATAGCGATTTTTTTGGCCTCTGGATAACCTGCATCTACATGGCGGAATATTCCCATAGCAGGATCAAAGGTCAGAACGCGTTCCAATCTCTTAGCCGCCGCTTCTGTTCCATCCGCAACAATAACTTGCCCCGCATGTTGACTGTATCCCATCCCCACACCTCCACCATGATGAAGACTGACCCAAGAGGCTCCACAGGCCACATTTCCCATCGCATTGAGCAATGGCCAATCAGAAACCGCGTCACTTCCATCCAGCATCGCTTCCGTCTCACGATGGGGGGAAGCGACACTGCCACAGTCTAAATGATCACGACCAATCACTAGAGGAGCCGATACTTTTTTCTCTTTAACTAATTGATTAAATAGCATTCCGGCTTTGGCTCTTTCTCCATATTCCAACCAACAAATTCGGGCAGGAAGACCTTGAAAAGCAATTCTTTTTTCTGCCATTTCAAGCCAGCGATGCAAGTGTGGTTTTTCAGGAAATAATTTTTTTAATGCCTCGTCGGTGACTTTAATATCGTGAGGATCCCCGGATAAAGCCACCCAGCGAAAAGGGCCGCTCCCTCTGCAAAAGAGGGGACGAATAAATGCGGGAACAAAACCAGGAAAATCGAAGGCATTTTTAACACTGGCTTCTAAAGCTCTGGCTCGTAGGTTATTGCCATAATCAAAAGTGATAGCCCCACGTTTTTTCATTTCTAACATTCCAAGCACATGTTTGGCCATACTTTGATAGGCCCTTTCTAGATATTGTTTCTGATTAGATAACCTGAGCTCTTGAGCCTCTACCAAGTTTAAGCCCTCGGGAATATAGCCTACTAAGGGATCATGGGCGGAGGTCTGATCAGTCAATAAATCAGGAGTAAAATTTTTTTCAATCAGTTGATGAATCACCGTCGCCATGTTCCCGCAGAGGGCAATGGATTTGGCTTCTTTGGTTTGCTGATATTTTCGAACTCTTTGTAGAGCTTCATCTAAGTTCGAAGCCACCTCATCGACATATTTTGTTTCCAATCTTTTTTGGATTCGCGAGGGATCTACCTCAATCGCAAGGACAATGGCTCCAGCAAAAACTCCCGCCAAGGGCTGAGCTCCCCCCATCCCACCCAAACCAGCGGTGAGAATCACTCTGCCTTTAAGATCCCCATTGAAGTGTTGTCGTCCAGCCTCCACAAAGGTTTCATAGGTTCCTTGAACAATTCCCTGGGTCCCGATATAAATCCAACTTCCTGCCGTCATTTGACCATACATCATTAAGCCTTTTTTATCGAGCTCATGAAAATGTTCCCAAGTCGCCCACTTAGGAACCAAGTTAGAATTGGCTATCAGCACCCTAGGTGCTTCTTCGTGGGTTTTGACAACTCCAATAGGTTTGCCTGATTGCACCAAAAGAGTTTCATCATTTTCCAAATTTTTTAAAGCCATCAGAATTTTATCAAAGGACTCCCAATTGCGAGCGGCTTTGCCAATCCCTCCATAAACAATTAAATCCTCCGGTCGTTCAGCAACCCCAGGGTCTAAATTATTCTGAATCATTCGATAGGCAGCTTCTTGAATCCAGCCTTTACAACTCAGCTGAGTCCCCGTTGGCGATTTGACAACCCTTTGATTTTGATTTTCATTCTTATTCGATTTCATGACTCCCCCTCTTGTCTCATATCTCTGCATTCACTCTCACAAGACTAATATCTCTATAGACTTTTTGAAAAAAATCATCAATTAGGTTTTAATAACAATTTATTGCGTAAGCAAGTGGTGACACACACCTTTGCTACGAGATGAATGAAGCCTGATATTAAAGTAGGGTTTTAGCTCACTTGCTAATACTAAAATACGCGAATAAAATTTACATTAGTTCTTTTAATTTCTTTCGAAACCATTGGTGAAGGGGGCTTTCATGTGTCTGGGCCTGCCATACCATTCGAAAGGTAAATGAGCCCAGATCAACAGGGCAATCAAACTGCTGAATTGGAAAGTATTCACTGTATTTTGCTAATAACTTCTTGGGCGCAGTCAATACTAGGTCGGTCTGTTGAAGTAACCAAGGCAAAGCCGTAAAACTATAGGTGCCATAAATGATGTTTCTGGGCTTCTTAAGCTTTGAAGAAAGTCGATCTTTGAAATCTCCTTGCAAAGTAATTAGAGCATGCTCTGACTTTAGATAATTTTCCATTGTGAGGTTTTTTTGAATGAGAGAATGTTTTTTTCTAACTGCGACTCCAAAAGAATCCTCGAACAATTTAGTTTGGTAAAACCCCTCAGGCACATCAGAATAGAACCCAGCGATAGCTAGGTCTACACTTCCCTCTTCTAGCTTTTTCTTTGGAAGTTCCCCCGCTGTTGGTCGAATTGAAATTTGCAATCCAGGGGCTTCCTTTGCGAGTATTGGCTGAAGACGAGACATCACCGTGACCTCAAAGTAATCGGTCGTAGCCAGTACGATTCGCGCTTTCACGGAGGCAGGATCAAACTTTTTTTTATGTGTGACCAATTGGTAACCTCGATTAAGCCATTCTAATAATTCTTTTTCCAAACTTTTGGCAAACTCCGTCGGAACAATACCCCTGGACGTACGCACAAACAGCGGGTCTTTAAAAAAAACTCGAATCCTCGCTAGAGCATGGCTAACCGCGGATTGCGTCATTCCAAGCTCAACAGCGGCCTTAGAAACATTCTTATGTGCAAAAAGAGCAGCTGCTATTACCAATAAATTTAAGTCCATAGACCTGATATGTCCAATTTTCATAGCATATATGTTAGCTATGAATTTCACTAATTTCAAGAAGTTAGTTATATCAGCTTTAAGAAACAACATTCCTTTTAAAGGAATCAACCAAGGAGAAAGAATATGAAAACTTACCTCATATTCATTCATTTTTCAGAGAAATAGGTGCCCTTTTGGTTCCCGACTAACTAGAAATAAAACAGTATAAAAAATTTGAATTAGATAAATAAGGATAACAAAAAATAAGAAAAAGGAGTCAACAGTGAAAGCGATAACTATCGAAAAATTTGGTGGTTCAGAAGTTCTTAAAATGAGCCGTATTCCAACGCCCGTGGCACTCGACAATGAAGTCAGAATAAAAATATCATTTGCCTCCATAAATCCTGTAGATTGGAAAATCCGCAAAGGTTATTTAGCAGAGATGTTTCCACACAAGTTTCCCTTGATTCCAGGTTGGGATCTTGCGGGAATTATCGATTCAATTGGAAAAAACGTTAAATCATTCAAAACTGGTGACAAAGTTTACGCTTATGCCCGCAAACCCGAAGTTCAGTGGGGAACCTATGCTGAATACATTACATTAGATGAGACAATGGTGAGTTTAATTCCAAAATCATTAACTGAAGAACAATCTGCTACCATTCCATTAGTTGGATTAACTGCCTGGCAAGCTCTTTATGACTTTGCTCAGATAAAAGAAGGGTTAAATGTATTAGTATTGGGAGGTTCCGGAGGCGTCGGTAGTTTTGCAATTCAATTTGCAAAAGCTGCAGGAGCCATGGTTTTGACCACTACAAGTCAAAAAAACAAAGTGTATACAAGTAAACTAGGCACTGATCTGGTTCTTGATTACGAAAAAGACAATATGGATGAAATTATTAAAGACCGATTTCCCGAAGGGCTTGATATTGTCTTTGATACCGTAGGGGGTGAGAGTCTTAACGCCAGTTACCAGTGGGTCAAAAAAGGAGGAACCCTAGTAAGTATCGTGGATTCACCTGACAAACTTCGAAGTACAAGCCTAGGTATCAAATCTGGTTTTGTTTTCGTAAGCCCAAGTGCCGACCAACTTCAAAAAATTGCAACTCTCGTTGATCAGAAAAAAGTTGTAATACCAGAGTATCAGGTCTTTCCTTTGGCTGAAGTCGTTAAAGCTCATGATCTAAGCGAATCAAGACGAGTTAGGGGGAAAATTCTTCTAAAGATTTAATAGAACCTATGTAGTTGCTCCATCGAAGTGGCAGATGCAGATTTTATTTTTAGATCAGCGTCTAGGGCTCTAAATGGCTATCTTGTGTTAATAATTTACACTGCGATTAAAAATATAAAGTTAGCTAGTAAAGAGTTCTTTTAAAGCTAACTGCCAATGAATGGCGCGGGTTTTGCCAAATTTTTGTTCTAATTTATCACGGGACAAAAGCAAGCGTTCTGCTTTTGGATCAATATCAGGTCCTAATTTCTCAAGTGAGTTTGCATCTTCAGAGCAAACTTGGTCTTTAGATTTAATCTCTATTAAAAGTTTTTTATCACCGGGACGAATTACAATTAGATCAATTTCAACATCGTCCTTTGTGCGTAAATATGAAAACTCCCAATCTAACCTCTTGTATGAAGAATTCTTTAGAAATTCTAAGATGACCCATCCTTCAAAAGCATCACCCCAATCCCTTGTCTGAGGAAGTAGCTCTACTGTTAAAGTTTTATCTAAAGCTCTCTTAAGTCCATTATCTATAAAATAAAACTTAGGCATAACTTTCTGAGCTTTCCGCACAGAATTATGGTAAGAAGGTAAATGCCAACCAATCAAAGTATCCTCAAGTATTTCAAAATAATTTGCCACTGTTACATCATCAATTCCGACTTCTCTGGCAATTCTTGATTTATTGATGATCTTGCCATTCATTTGTGCGGCAATTGCTAAAAACTTTCTAAAGGGTTGAATATTTCTTACCCATTGTTCTTGCTGAATTTCCTTTTGTAGGTAGGTGCCCACATAGGCAGTTAGAAATTCCTTTGCTGCTTCAAAACTGTTCGATAAATAGGCTTCAGGTAAGCCTCCCCATTCAAGTGCTTTTTTTAAATCAAAGTCAGAGCCGATCTCTAAAGTAGATAGAGGAAATAGATTATATACCCAAGCCCTGCCAGCTAATAAATTTGTGCCCTGTTGTTTTAAGCGACGACTCGATGATCCTGTAAGAATAAACTGACGTTTACGTTTTTGAATTTGAGAATGGACGACATCCAACAATTTGGGAAATTTTTGAACTTCATCAACTATGACCCTTTTCCTAAGATTTTCAGGAGCATCAATTAGTGCTTCAAATCTTTTGGGATTTAGCATGAGCTGATCCAAAAACTCAATATCTAAGAGATCAACAAAAAGACTGTCCTCTTTAGAAAAACAAGCTTCTAGAAGGGTTGTTTTTCCTGAACCTCTTGCCCCAAATAGAAAAAAACTGTTTGTTTTTGATAAGTTAACAATTCTCTTAATCATAATCAGAATTTTAACGCCAAATTCGAATTTATGTCAACAGGCTACTAGCACATTTGTAATAAAGAAGTTATTTCTTAAAATAAAAACCTCTGAAGTAGTATTATTAAAGACTTTTGCCGTGAATAAGGAGCATTGAACGTTAACGATCAGCAGATCGGACTATCCACCAAAAAAATCTCAATTTTGAAATGTGTTAATAATTTCGTCAAAATATGAGACAAATGTAATTTTCATCTAAAGCTCTGGCAAGCTTACAGAAAAGTGCTATCAAATTTAGTTCCCCAAATAAGTTAAACTTCTAATTCCCCAACCTCAGCTTCTATAGTTTTTACGATCACTTCCGATTTAATTAAGTTCAATAGACAATGAATATCCTTGGAAAAAACCCTGTCCTCTTTGGCATAGGGAACTTGTTCCCTGATGAAATTTTTTATGACTTGTAAAGGCTTGGAAGGCTGCAGAGGCGCTAGCAAATCAATTCCTTGGGTTGAAGATAGCAACTCCATGGCTACCACGGTTTGAGCGTTTTCCAAAATACTTCCCGCTTTTCTGGCGGCGATGGTTCCCATGGAAACGTGATCTTCTTTTTCTGCAGAGGTAGGAATGGTGTCCACGCTGGCTGGATGGGACAAAATTTTGTTTTCAGAAACCAAAGAAGCCGCCGCCACCTGAACGATCATGTGCCCTGATTGCAAACCGCCTTCTTGAACAAGAAAAGCGGGTAGGTCTGACATTGCTGGATTGATCAGCTTGGCAATGCGACACTCACTGATGGAGGCTAAACTTGAAAGAGCTATGCCCAAATAATCCATGGCAAAGGCCACGGGCATTCCATGAAAGTTACCACAGGATAAAATTTTATTTTCATTGGCAAATACCAGTGGGTTATCCGTTGAGGAGTTCGCTTCAATCTCTAGGGTTGAAATAACTTGTCGTAAGGTGTCTTTTACCGCACCATGAACAGCGGGCATGCAACGCAGAGAGTAGGCATCTTGAACCTTGCTACAATTAAAATGACTGTCAGCAATTTCACTTTTTTGGGATAAGATTTTCATTAAATTTCGAGCTGTTTTTCCCTCTCCTGGATGATTTCTAGTTGCCGAAATTAAAGGGTCAAAAGCACTTCTTGATCCCCGAAGAGCTTCTAAGGACATGGCCCCTGAGACGTCGATGACTTTTAATAAATTTCTTGTATCATAAGCTGTTAACATTCCAATAGCCGTCATCACCTGGCAACCATTTATCAAAGATAATCCTTCTTTGGCCTGAAGAACTAATGGCTGAATATTTTTTTCAACCAAGACTTTATCTACAGAAACTTTTCTTTGATCTTTTGTCCAAACCTCCCCTTCTCCAATCAATGCCAATGCCAGATGAGAAAGAGGAGCTAAATCTCCACTAGCCCCCACACTGCCTTTGCAAGGTATGACGGGAATGATATCATTATTGATAAATTCTAAAATTTTTTCAACGACCAGGGGTCTAATTCCACTTTTTCCGGTAGCTAATGCATTCGCCCTGAGAATCATCATGGCCTTGGTCTGCTGGGGCGTAAAGGGTTCCCCAATTCCCGCACTGTGCGAACGAATTAAATTTCGTTGCAAGGTTTCAATTTCATGATTTGAAATGCGCACACTTGAAAAAGCACCAAACCCTGTGTTCACCCCATAGATGACTTCACCTTGGTTTATTCTTTTTTCAATATAACTTCTTGATTCCCACATAAGAGCTTTGGCTTCCGGAGACAAAGTTAAGGGTTCTTTCTGATGACGAACCATTTCCATTAATAAATCGATACTCAATGAATTCCCTTGGATTTGCATTTTTCACCTCTGATATTTGTATAGACTATCTCCCATAGCAATCAAGAATATAGTTGCGTTTCTTGGTCCGTAAATGGTAAAGGCAAGCCTCAAATAGTTGAGGTCACGATGATGGAATTATTAATGCCCGCAGGGTCTTTAGAAAAACTTCAATTTGCCATTCTCTATGGTGCGGATGCAGTGTATGCGGGCGTCCCTCTCTTTAGTTTAAGGGCCAGAGAAAATGAATTTGGCTATGAGGATTTAAAAAAAGGGATCGAACTGGCTCATTCTCAAAATAAAAAAGTTTACTTAACTGCCAATATTTTTGCTCGTAATTTAAAGCTGAAACCTTTTTCTGAGCAGCTTCCAACGTGGATGGATCTAAAGCCTGATGCGATGATCATGAGCGATCCAGGGTTGATTTCAATGGTGAAAGAAAAATATCCAGAGTTGCCCATTCATTTGTCGGTTCAGGCCAATTGCATGAATTGGCAAAGTGTTAAGTTTTGGCAACAAATCGGAGTTTCCCGCATTATCCTGAGCCGAGAACTACGATTAACTGAAATCAAAGAAATTAAAAACAAAGTCCCTGACATGGAATTAGAAGCTTTTGTCCACGGGTCTATTTGTATTGCCTATTCCGGTCGTTGCTTGCTATCCCATTACATGAGCTACCGTGATGCCAACCAAGGGGTCTGTGATAATTCATGTCGCTATGGATACCATCTTCATGCCTACAATCCCGAAAAAGTTAAAAATGAGACGGAGTACTTCTTAGAGGACCTCAGAGATCCTGGGCAATTTTATCAAATTGATGAAGATGAAAATGGAACCTATATCATGAATTCCAAGGATCTCTGTTTGATCGAACATCTTGCAGAGCTCAAAGAAGCTGGCGTCATTTCCTTTAAAGTGGAAGGTCGCACGAAATCCGTGCATTATGCAGCTCATGTAGCCAAAATTTATCGTCAAGCCATAGATGATCTACAAAATGGTAAGGAATTTGATACCCAGTTATTGGAAGAAATCCACAAAGTGGCCCATCGTGGATACCATAAAGGTTTTTTGATGGGGCAACCGACCCCCGAGGCACAAAATTACAAGCATTCCACGTCGCGTGAGGGCTCTCAAAAATTTGCAGGATTGGTTAAAGAAGCCAGAGGTTCTGAAGTGAGTGTGGATGTCCGTAACAAAATTAAGATAGGCGATCTTATAGAAATCATCAGCCCCAAATCTAATATGAAAAGCCAAGTTCTTAAAATCTTGGATCCCAAAAACCAACCTGTGGAGGCCGCCCATGGAGGCGCTGGAATTTACACTTTGTCTCTCAACGTGAATTCAATTGAGACAAATTCTCCAATTGAGACAAATTCTCTTCTGAGTGTTTTGTAGCATTGAGTGTATTATAGCTTTGATTCTTTTTGAAACGCATTTAGTGACTTTTTAAAAGCTATTGAAAATGACTAAAGTTTTTGTGATTTTTTGCCGAGCCTTTGATCACTATGAAAAAGATAAAACACCGCCAATCCAATTTTTCGTTTCTATTTTCGCTTTTAAAAACCTCGCGAGGTTTTTCCTTATTAGAAGCCGTTATTAGTTTGGGAATTTCGGGAATTATCTTACTTTCCATCACATCGATGATGCAATTGCTTAATGTCAATAGCAGCCGAGTCAGCATGGGGGCAACTAAATTTGAACTTGTAAATAAAATTAGGATCAATGCCTTGCATCTCTTAGCTTTGGAAAGCTCTGGCAGAATGAACATCACCTTGGGGACAGCAGGACTGACTCCAGACATTGGGGTTCCCAATAATTTAACAAACTTTCGTGCTTTGGCTGACTGCATGCCTTCCCTCGCCACTGTCGGCAGTTGTAATAAAGGAGCTATGGAAGATTCTAGAGGCTTTCGATTTTACCTCTCCCAAGGGCTTTCTGAAGACCCTAACAAAGCTATTGCAGGTGAAGATGTTTTTTACACCGTGACTGGCGTTCGATGCAACCAAACACAAGCTGCAAGTCCGTCTGAATGCCCGATTTCTGCGATGACCTGGGCCGAGCCTTTTTGCTCTAACTTTGCAACTGCATGTAATAAGGCGATTGCCCTAACTATCAGATATAAGATTGCTCTTCGACCTGACTTTACAGGAACAATAATGATGTCTCCCATTGAAGGGGAAGCCTATCTGCCTTTAACTAAGGGAATTCAGCTCTCTCGTCTTTTGTCTGAAAATGACAATCCTATCACGATGAACTCAAACGGAATCTATTCGGTACAAAAATATTATGGAGACCAAGCAGCTCAACCTAAGGGGCTCCGATTTGAAGCCATCCTCGGGAACCCTACGGGATTGGTATCCATGCGATTGCAATACCGAGCCATTACGGGAGTGGATGCCGCACCCTACTTTGATGATAATATTCCCAATGATATCTTTTCCTTGGGCTGGACAGATCTGACGGATCCAGCGAATAACCTACTTCCATGGACCGTTCTCCTTACTGGAGCCAAACCAAATCAGATTATTAATTTTGGAATTCAAACGAGCGCTAGCTCTCCTGTATTTGTAAATAAATCCATGGCCATCGGTGCTACTCCTACCGATTCCGCTGCCCTCCAAGCTCAATTTCGCTGGACCATCAATGCTTCAGGAAACTTTGTGGCGCCTTCATTTAAGTCAGGATATTATCAATTCAGAGTCCTTGCCACGGACGCTGCCTCTGGGACTATTGAATCTATGAATTACATCACTGTTAGGATTGTCCCACGTCCTCAACTTGTCATTCCTCCATCACAACCCCTTTTGTCCCAAACTCGCAATTGCATCGCCGGCAACGACTCTGTTCAATACTCCATAGGTATTGCTGACGATGAAGACTTGTTGGATCAAACTCTCAAGATTAGCGGAGTTGACATCCCTTTCAGCGCCGTTTCGGGAACCAATGGTATTGTTTCCTTTCCCTTCGATTTAAGCCAGGTCATCACAGGCTCAAGTCAAAATTTCCCCGTCGTCACGACGGCAAAAAATAAATTTACTGGACGCACTGTAAATTCTCAGGTTTTAACAGCAACTCAAAATACGATGACTGTTACTTTAAGCGAGAAAACAATTATTAACAATGCTCTCGCAGGCACTCCCCTTAAAATTCGTCTCAATACTAATGGTGTCACCAGTACGAGTTTTGAAACGGGTAGTTGTTGTAACTTAGATCCCGCTGTCACTTGGTCCACTCCGAATATTCCCGAAGTGGCGGCTCCTTTGTTAACCTTGGTGAGCAATACGGCTGCAAGTTGCACTCTCGATGCGCCCAATAATCGCAGAACCTGTGCCACCACTGCGGTTGTCACTGGAATTTTGGAATCCCCCGCCGCAACAGCCTCTCCAGATATCGCTGTCAATTACACTTTTTCTTCTGGGACCAATGCCTGCACCGGTGGATTGGCTCAAACGGTATTTAATAATAATGCCTATATTCCTGTTGTAAAAATACCAGGAATCCAATTTTTTCTTCCCGAATCATTATGGCTAACACTTCCAAATAATTCGATTCGCCCTTTAAAATCATTTATTCCGAGGGTCTATGTCAGAGCTGATTTTGATCCCGACGAAGACATCACTGTTGGCGTCTACAAATCCATCGATAATTCGCTTGTTTGCTCCATTGATTTTCCAGCAGGAACAGGTACTTCTGTCATTGATAAACCTTGCAATATTCCAGCAGGATTTTCGGGCGATTTATCTCTCAATAGAATTACCCCAAATGTGATGCTTCCTGCAGATGCAGCATCACCCACTTTTAGAGCTAAGCTTGTAAGCGGTAAGTTAAATCATCGAACTTGCCAACCTAGCTTAAGCAGCTTGGCTGAATTCGCTGACTATGTAAATCCAACGGATCAGCCGATGCTCAATTCCCCTTGGGGTTTCACTCTGGATGGGTCCTTCAATCCAATTCAAGATGTTAAAAATGATGCGGGCCTTTGGGGCATTGAAGCAACAAAACAACTTCGATGTTACGATTCTTGGAATGGAACAATTCCAGGAACTCCCAACTCCTACACATTTGGAAATAATTTGGATCAGCTAAATATGAATATCGTTGGCAATGGAGACATCAATGTTCAAGATATTTATAGGATTTTTCGATATAATACGGAACCTGGGATTAAACCATTCGATTGGTTGCCAAATGCTCATATTTATTTAGATTCATCTTTAACCAGGCACCAAACTTATATATTCCCCGACAATCCTGGTTTGGATTTTTTTCCTAAAAATGCCCCTAATGCTTTCATCGTTTGGTACAATGGCAGCCCGGGACCTATTAACTGGCAGTTTGTAAATCAGTCTGGTGCATATGCTCAAACCCCTCCCAAACCATGGACTGACTACACACCTCAGCTATGCAGCGGCTCTTCTGCTTTAACAACCATAAAATTACTTGGGGCTAAGGAAACGGGACACTCTACCCCTGAAACCGTATTGAAAGCTGTAAACAGCTACACGATAAGTGGGTCTACTGGATTTTACTCCTATAATTTTATGTGTGCCTATGGCCGATGGAATCCTTTCAGCAAAGGAAATACAAATTGGTCAAATTAACTAAATCTATTGGCTTGACAAAGGCCAATGAATCTAATTTTTTCTTTAGTATTATTCAACAAAGGAGTGGAATTGGGATTCTTTCATTTGTCCTGATACTATCTGTCGTTTTTTTTATTGGCCAACAATTCATACTGATGGATCAACAAAGCTCTTTTTCTACTTTCCTTCAATCGCAAAGTCTAGAAGCACAAAAAACTATTTTAGATAATTTAGAAACCCTTTTGGCTGATGAACTAGCCCTAAGAAATTCTCGTTTTACAACAAATCAGCCTTTATACCGATGCCTTTTTGCTAACCCAAACCCCTGCGACCAAAGTCAAAGCTATGATTTGCTTCTTTATGCCCCCAATCCACCAATTATATTTTCTGGTATTTGGCCAAATCCGCCCGTTGATATGGGGAAACTAGCGGGTGGGCTTACCACTAACAAAGTATTCTATACGAAATCTTCGTCTCGGTGTCCAGATACCACGACCACTGCGGATACCGCCTGCCCTCTTCAAGCCATCGTTCAATTTAAGCCTCTGTGTGGTGGGACCCCCTCCGCACCCGTTCCATTGATGGGATTTAACAGCGACGAAGAATCTTACTTAATTACAGATTGTCCTGGCCGGGCTACTGGATTTGATATCAGCATTGGCGTGGCTATTTTTAAAAATGGTAGTCTGATCTATAAAAATGATACTTCCAAGTATGGCGATACCAGGGTTTATCGAATTAAAGCAAATTCCCTAATAAATTAATCGGAAACCGATTTATTTTTTAATTTGTTTTTTAAACTGATATGAGGAGATAATAGGTAAAAATGGATTCACTCAAAAAACTTTTTAATCGAAAAATTATCAATGATCCCAAACTTCAGTATGGGATCTCCATTTTTTTTGTTTCCTTTGGACTGGTTAATTTTATTTTTTTTATTGTGGTACTAAAAGTTTGTGAGTCTAAACTGATTTCCGAAATAAATACCTTAGATTCAGCGACCAGTAGGTATTTAAACCAAATCATCATTGAAATCTCCAACCTCCTGTTTAACATTCTCTCTCTATTTGGAATTTTTACGCTTTCAATTTCCCTTGTCGCTGGAATTTTATTATTGCAGCATATTTCAGGCCCGGTCTTTGCCTTTAAAAAATTTCTTTCGGATGTACTGGAAGGTAAACCAAGTAGATACCCCCTTCATCTCAGAAAACATGATTTTTTTTCGGATCTCGCAGACCTTGTAAATAAAATCTATGAGAAGTTTGAATTAGATAAAAAAAACGACCCCAATCTAAAAAAATAGCCTCATACTAGTTCCTTTGAATGAGACCCTATCTGAGGGAATCGATATTTTTTTTATAATCATTTTTAAAAATGTAGGATCCTGAGACTAAAATATCAGCCCCGTTCAAGTATTTTCGTGTTTCGAAGTTAACGCCCCCGTCGACTTCAATTTCGTAATTTAAATGGTGTTTCTTACGGTAATCGACAAGCCATGCTATTTTTTCAACTTGATCAGGCATAAATGACTGCCCTCCAAATCCTGGTTCCACGGTCATGACTAAGACCAAGTCGACCCACTTTAAATAGGGCTCTAATACACTGATTTTTGTTTTGGGTTTTAAAGACAGTCCACTCTTCGCTTTCGTTTGAATCTTTTTTAAAATGATCTCTGCCTGATCCGTGGATTCAATATGAATGGTCAGATAATCACTTCCGGCTTTTAAAAAATCATCAATAAATTTTTCAGGTTTATCAATCATTAAATGGACATCCAACGGAACTGTCGAAATTTTTTTTAACGAAGCAACTACGGGAGCACCGATTGTGATGTTGGGAACAAAATGTCCATCCATCACATCGACATGGATCAGATCAGCACCGGCTTGGGAAACAGCTTTAATTTCTTTTTCTAAATTCGCAAAATCAGCTGCTAAAATACTGGGAGCAATTTTTTTCATAAGACTGCACCTAATTTATCACCTATTTTTAAGGAATGACCTTGGAGAAAATCTTTTATCTTCATTTTATTTCTTGATTCTGGTTGCACTTCTATAACTTCTAGTTCTGTAAATTCTTTACTACCCGCCCCTGACAAAAAAGGATCTGGGCCGCACTGTATGGTGAGAGCTTCTTCCGTAATTTTAAGAATTCGGCCTATTTGATTTTGATCAGCAGCCAAGACCTGGCGTTTTTTGTAACCACTCAGATAGGAATTTAAATCTGCCTGGGTTGAAAACTTCATGGACCGTGGAGACGACTCTTTACTCCATAATGTTTTATGAATCTTGATTTTTTTGCCTTCAAAAAAAGTATAAGAGCCCGGCCCCATGGTGAGAGCTCGTACTTGATTATGGATTTCTAAGGCCGATAGGCTCCATTTGATTTCAGATTCTAATTTATCAATTTTTTTAGCCAAAAGCACATTTTCTTCATTTTGCTTTACGGGAGCCAAATTACCTCGAATATAGTCCATCAAATCCACCCGCAACAAATCGGCCCCCAAAAAAGCAAGTTGATCCTGGAGTTCAAGAGCTGTCATTTCTGTTGGAATGGTTGTTTTTCTTATTCCAATAATGTCCCCAGCATCTAATTTTTTAACCATCTTCTGAAGCGCTACTCCGGTTTCAAGATCTCCGTATTGAATGGCTCTTTGTATCGGGGCAGCTCCACGCCATCGAGGTAATAATGAGGCATGAACATTCACAGCACCAAGGCTAAATGAGGACATAAATTCCTCTGATAAAATTTGACCAAAGGCAACCACCACAGCGATTTCGGCGCCCCAAGTTTTAATGGCATCTAAAATCAACCGATTATCCTTTAGGGATTCAGGAGCCAGAACTTTTAATCCATTATTTTGTGCTAAGACTTTGACTGGGCTCGGGGTCAGAGAGAGCTTTCTTCCCGCTGGACGATCTGGTTGAGTGACAACGCCTACCACTTCAAAATGTTCGTCTTCAAGCAAAGCTTTTAAAGAAGTCACTGCAAATTCAGGAGTTCCTAAAAAACAAACTCTGATTTGACTCATAACTTCCTTTCAACTTTATCCTTTGACGTGCTCTTTAAGGGATAACCATGTTTTTTAATTTGGCTTTTGATTTTATTACTCTTTAGAAAACTCAAATGATCAATAAATAATTTACCCTCAAGGTGATCTAATTCATGCTGAATACAAATCGCCAACAATCCATCTGTTTGAAAGTTTTTTTTACGCCCTTTTAGATCATAGGTTTCAACAACAATGGTCTCAAATCGATGTACCGTTTCATAAAAGGAAGGTACACTCAAACAACCTTCATCAAATGTTGTTTTACCTTCACCTTTGATAATTTTAGGATTAATTAAAACTAATGGCTGTGGAATTAATTTCTCGAGCTCGCCCATTTCTTCGTATTTATATCTTCGACCTTCTTCATCCTTTGGTCGCGTGTCTATAACAACCACTCTCTTAAGAATGTCGATTTGTGGAGCTGCTAGTCCAATGCCCTTTGAGTGATACATCGTTTCAAGCATATCTGCAGTTATTTTCTCTAAGGATTCATCAAAAACCTCGACGGGTTCTGAAATTTCTCTTAACCGTGGATCTGGATAGGTAAGTATTTTTAAAATAGACATAATAAATTTATTTCTGTGCTTTTCTTATTACAAAATCAACTTATTTTTTTGACTTTGAAATTAATAGAACTCCAAAACCCAACATAACAAAATTAGGGATCCAACCTGCAAAAATGGGCTTTAAATGACCATGAGTTCCTAAGGTGATGGAGGAATTATAAAAAATCCAGTACAAAAACACCAATCCAATACAAATTCCCACATTCATCATCACCCCTCCCGAACGTTCCTTGGTGACGCTAAAAGGAATACCCAGAATCGTCATCACCAATCCTGCAAATGCAAAGGCCAATTTCGCATGGTAGTCCACTTCATAGCGAATCGTATCCAAGCCGGCTTCTTTATTCTTATCAATAAATTTAGAAAGTTCTTTTTGTGAAAGCATTTCTGAGGTTTGCCCACTGCTTTGTAAGTCCTGCGCCTCTTCATTCATAACGATAATTTTTTCTTGAAAATCCGTAGAAAGCGGAAAACTTGAATCCTGATAAAAAACCGTCACTGTCCCTTTTTTAAGGGCCCATTGGTAATGCCCCGAAGCATCTTTAATTGATTTGTTCTTTAAGTCCACTTCTTCAGCGGTGATCATTCTTTGCAAATCCCAGTTATCGTCAAAAGTATAAAGAGTCAATCCATGGGCCTTAGAACCATCAAGGCTCAACGTCTTGATATTAAAAATTTCGTTTTTGGACCGGTACCAAATTCGATTGGTTTTGATTATGGAAAACTGGCTTGGGTTCTTTTTGATCTCATGATAAAAAATATAATTTTTTTGCCGAGTTAAAGAAGGAATCACCCGGTCACTTAAATAAAAACTAAATAAGGAGAGGAGTAAAACAATAAAAACTATGGGAAACGATATTCTAAATAAGGAATAGCCCGAGGCAAATAAAGCAATCAATTCATTGGTTTTGTTCAGAGTCGACAAGGTCAGAATAGTCGCTAGCAAACAGGAAACGGGGATCAACTTTTGAATAATATCGGGAATATATAATAAATAATATTCCAATAAAAAACGAGGGGCGACATGTTGATAACTAACAAAGGTAGACAAAATATCTATTGCCAGAAAAACAGTTAAAAAAACAAGAATCCCTCCTAAAAAATACCCAACAAAGAACTTGGAAATATATCTATCAATTCTCAACATGATCTCATTATGTCTTGACTCGTAAAAAAAATCCCTATTAACTTAACGTATGGCTTTACGCGTCTTGCTGGCTGACGAAAGTCAGACCATTAAAAAAGTAATTCAATTAGCGCTTCAAGATTTTTCTGTGGAGGTTAAACCCGTCCATTCAGGAATTGACGTCATTCCTATTGCTAAGGTTTTTCAACCAGATATTATTTTTACCGATGTTTTGCTTGCAAAAAAAACAGGTTATGATGTTTGTAAAGATTTAAAAAATGATCCTGACACCAGCGGTATTCCCGTCGTCTTGATGTGGAATAGCCTTATGGGTATCGATGAAAAAAAAGCCGCTGAAAGCAAAGCCGATCGACGCCTTGAGAAACCCTTCGAGGTAGAGACTCTCAGACAAATAGTTCAAGAACTGGCGCCCAAAACAATTTCTAATCCGATAAGCTCTTTTTTGAATTTTGCTGAGATTGATAGCTTTAAAGAGGGCCCACAAAGTCCCTCGGCACCTCCCACTGAAGCCCTTGATTTGATCTCTGAAGATGATGATTTTGCCCAAGTACCTCTAAATGACATGTCTTATTTGTCCTTGGATAAAAACCTTAGTAACAACTTGGATAAAAAAAACGACAAACCCCTTGAAGAATCTGAAGATTGGACCCAAAAAAAAATTGAAATCATCCCCAGCCCTCTCGAAGTTAAGGGGAAAAAGGCAGATGAACCTGATGACAATATCTTCACCCTTGATGAACCTGATCTTAAAAATGCCCAAATTAACGTCACTGATAATTTTGAAGAAATTATTTTCAACAATGACCTTGAAGCCACGGGCTTACCTAAAGCGCCTTCCTTAAGCTCGCCGCCTGGAAAAATAAAATCATCCTCACTTGATTCTCTAGATCAAGAAAATCTTTTTCGTGAAGAAGCCAGAACCCTTATCGAGAAAATGTGTTACCATCTTATTCCCGAAATTGCAGAGCGAGTTGTCAGAGAAGAAATAAAAAAGTTGCTTCAGGATGCAGAAAAGTCTATTTAATTATATTCTATGATTCTCAGTGACTTAATTAAAGCAGCGATCAAAGAAGATATGCCTCAAGGTGATGTAACAACTGAATCCTTAGGCTTGCTCCCACAACAAGGAAAAGCCGTTCTCAAGGCCAAAGAAGATCTGATCCTCTCTGGGCTCTTGCCATTTGAAAATACCATGATGATGGTTGAGCCATCCTTGAAAATTAAATGGAATTTTGAAGAAGGGCAGCTGATTCTAAAAAATCAAAATATTTGTTCTTTGGAAGGAGACTTATTAAGAATCCTTAAAGCTGAAAGAGTTGCCTTAAACTTTCTTGGGCATCTATCTGGGATTGCAACTTACACTCATAAGTTTGTCAATGCTGTTAAAGGAACTCATACCGTCATTTTGGATACAAGAAAAACCTTGCCCGCCTACCGTGATCTTGAAAAAAAGGCTGTGGTTCATGGTGGTGGCATGAATCACCGAATGAATCTTTCTTCTGCCATCTTACTAAAGGATAACCATATCGCAATCATGGGCGGCATCACTCCGGCTGTGAAAAGAGTCAGACAAAACTCAGAGCTAAAAATCGAAGTTGAAGTGGCAACTCTTGACCAAGTTAAAGAAGCTGTTTCATTAGCAGTGAATAGAATATTACTTGATAATATGACTAACGAAATGATGACAGAAGCTAAAAGACTCACTCCGCCAGGCATTGAAACGGAAGCTAGTGGAAATATGAGCCTCGACAGGGTCGCCGCCGTGGCTGCTATTGGAATTGATTATATCAGCGTTGGTGCGCTGACTCATTCTGCGCCTGTGGCAGATATCAGTTTGCAATTTGAATGGAAAAAAAATGTCCCTTCCTAAAGACTCCTCCAAAGACAATCCATTGCAAGATATCCTTATTGGAAAAATGAGCAAAGCATGGGCCGACAACAGCCAAATCCCCGTGACCTACCTGCCCCAAACCCAAAGCACCAATGCCTTAGCCAAGCATTCGGATCTTGGTGAAAATGATTTCAAATTGACTCTTACAGACTTTCAATCAGAAGGCAGAGGACGTCAAAAAAATAAGTGGCACAGTGAAAAAGGTGGCTCCTTATTAAGCACTTGGAGTTTTTATTTACCTCAGACTCCGCACTCCGCCTTCACTAGCAGGGTTGGTATGGCTTTGTGGCGGGCCTTAAAAACAACCTGGACCTTTATTCCTTTTTCACTCAAGGCCCCAAATGATATTTACATACTTGATAAAAAAATATCAGGGATTTTAATTGAAACCATCAGTCAAGGCTCTGAAATTACCGCTCACATTGGCATTGGCATCAATGTTTTAAACTTTCCAGAAGATATTCCCATGGCCTCCTCTTTAGTTCATTCCTTTCCTAAAAATCTCCCCTTATTAGGAACCGACTGGGTACGTTTTCTCGATCGCTTATTTTTTGAGTTAACAGAAAGTGTCTCTGCAGCAGGGGAACCTTTAAATTCTACAGACTGCGAAAATTTGAAATGGGCTTTGAATCAATGGAGTCTTCTTAAAACTCCCTATGATGAGGTTTTAGAAAATGCTGAGCTGATCAGCAATGGAAAAAAAGTTCCCTGGTCACAAATTTGACTTAAAAAAGGATTCGCTTTGGCACTCATTCACACTCCAGAAAATGAACTGAACACTCCCTGTCCCCATTTTAAACTGCGTGGAACAGATGAAAAAATTTATCAGATTGCAGATTTTGCAAATGGAAACCCTCTTCTTGTGATGTTTCTTTGCAATCATTGCCCCTATGTGAAAGCCATTGAAGACAGGTTGATTGTATTAGGACAGGATCTCAAAAAGCAAAACGTCCATGTTCTTGCTATCGCCAGCAACGACTCGAACCAATATCCCGAAGATTCTTTTGCTAATTTAAAGAAAAGAGCCCAGGAAAAAAACTACCCCTTTATTTATTTATATGATGAATCTCAAGAAGTTGCTAAGGCCTTTGGAGCTGTTTGTACCCCTGATTTCTTTGGTTATGACTCTCAATTAATACTTCGCTATCGCGGACGGCTCGATGATTCCTGGAAGGACCCTGGGCAAGTAACTCAACGAGAATTATATGATGCCATGATGAAATTAAAAAAACATCAACCCCTGACGGAAAAACAAACTCCTTCCATGGGATGTTCGATCAAATGGAAAACTTCCTCATGAGAAATGTTTTTCTTGGAATTATTCTCTCTATTATAATTATTCTCTCCTGGGCCTCTATTAATCTGGGTGTTTTTAAACCCGTTTTCATCAAGGTCAGTTCCTACCCAGAAATGTTTTTGCTTTATAAAGAACACGTTGGTCCCTATCATCAAATTGTACATGACATTGAAGTTGTCGAAAAATGGGCTGCCGAAAATAATTTAAATTGCCAAAAAAGTTTTGGTCATTTTCTTGATAATCCAGAGATAAAAGAACACGCTCGACTTAAAAGTCATGTGGGTTGCTGGTTACCACAGAAAATTTCTTTTTTGCAACCATCACCCTATGTTCTTCCCGAAGGTTTTCATTTTAAAGTCATCCCACCACAGGAATATATTATTGCTGAATTTTTGGGTTCCCCTGCCATTGGGCCTTTTAAGGTCTACGGCGAAGTCAACGAGTACTTTGCCGAACATAAATGGGGACGGGCTGAAGATGTCTTAGAAGTCTACGAACGATATGACAAAGATAAAATAAAAACCTATTATTTGTTTAAAAAACTAATCTAGTTCTTAGACTTCTTGAAGATTTTTGAATTTCTTGGGCCAGTTCTTCGGCTTTGTTTGTTTCCACATCAATAACCAAGTAGCCTATTTTTTCATCCGTGGATAAAAATTGTCCCTGAATGTTAGCACCAGCATGTGATATAATTCCATTGATCTCACCCAAAACTCCTGGTTCGTTGCGGTGAACATTTTGGATTCGCTTTACACCCTCAGTAAAAGATAATTCTATATTAGGAAAATTAACCGCCCCAGAGGTTGATCCCACTTTTAGAAATTTTCTAAAACTTTCGGCCACCTCAAGACCAATGGAGTATTGAGCCTCTTCCGTTGACCCTCCTATATGAGGAGTTAAGATCACATTCTCCAAGCCTTGCAATGGAGAAACAAATTTCTCTTTATTTGACGAAGGTTCTATGGGAAAGACATCAATGGCACAACCTGCAAGCTGATGTGATTTTAAGGCATCCACTAAATCCTCGATAATCACAACGGTTCCACGACTGGCATTTATGAGGTAGCTCCCTTTTTTCATCAGGCTAAATTCTTTTTGTGAAATCATATTTTTTGTTAGTTTGGTTTCAGGAACATGTAAGGATACAAAATCTGAGTATTCTAAAAGTTCTTCAAGACTCCTCATTGACCGCGCATTTCCGAGGGGTAATTTTTTAATTAAATCAAAAAAAACTACCTTCATACCCATGGATTCAGCAAGAATAGAAAGTTGACTTCCAATATGACCATAGCCGATGATTCCCAAGGTCTTACCACGCACTTCACGACTTCCATCGGCTGATTTCATCCATTCCCCTTGATGGGCCTTCATATTACGATCACCTAGTTGTCTTGATAAAGAGATCATCTCTGCAATCACAAGTTCAGCGACACTGCGGGTATTGGCGTGAGGAGCATTGAAGACAGGCAAACCAATTTTTTTGGCAGCGGATAAATTAATTTGATTCGTACCAATACAAAAGGCACCAATGGCAGAAAGATGTTTAGAGTTCTCAATCACCTTTGCCGTGACTTCTGTTTTTGATCGAAGGCCTAACACATCATATTTTTTTAATAAAGAAATCAATTCCTCTTCATCAGGAGCATAGGAAATTAAATCTACTTCATAGCCCTCTTCTTCCAATCTTGTTTTTGCAATTGTGTGAATATTTTCAACTAATAAAACTTTAAGATTTTTTTCAATCATTTGAGCCCTCTTTGAGGCATTATGTTCTTATTTTTATTTTTTTTTAGCAAAAATATGACTAACTCTAAGCATTAATTCTTTTGTCTTATTTTCAGGACTGTCACACTCTACTCTATGTCAAATTATGAATTTATTCTCCTCGTCGTTGATGATGATCCCTTAATCCACCAAGCTTTAAAAGCCTGCATTCAAAAACCGTGGAAAATTATAGGTTTTCAAGATCCTCAATTGATTCCAGAGGATTTTTTGTTTCATGCCGCCTTTATCGATATGCATTTGATAAAAAACTCTAGCGAAGCCGTAGGTGTTTCTGTTATTGAAAAACTGCACAAAAGAGATCCACATATTGAAATCGTTGCAATGTCAGGAGACCTCAACCGTGACATAATGGAATCCTGCTTGCTTGCCGGGGCACAAAAATTCATGGCCAAACCTCTGAGCTTAGAAGAAGTCAATTCGATCTTAGAAAAAATTCAAGCCCATTGGATGATACGAAATTTTGATTCCGAATCTTATGAAAGACATTTGGTCCATTGGATAGGAACTTCACAAAAAAGTTTACAGATAAAAAAACAAATCGCCGAGCTCAAGGGAGAAAAAAAAACAATCCTTATTGAGGGAGAAACTGGAACCGGCAAGGAAGTAGTCGCCAAATTACTGCACCTTCAAGAATCAGAAAGACCTTTTGTCGCTGTTAATGTTTCAAGTATTACTGAAAGTTTGTTTGAAAGTGAAATGTTTGGTCACTTGAAAGGATCTTTCACCGGAGCCGAAAATACTAAGATTGGTCTTGCTGAAGCCGCTCATGGTGGAGATTTATTTTTAGATGAAATCGAAGCCATGCCTTTAAGTTTTCAAGTAAAAATGCTCCGCTTTTTAGAGTCAGGAGAAATAAGAAAAGTGGGGGCCAAAGATACCATCAAAATTCAAACCCGTGTGATTGTCGCCTCCAACAAACCCTTGCTCACGTTAATCAAAGAAGGGAGCTTTCGGGAAGATCTTTACTATCGTATTTCTGCTCAAAAAATTGAGCTTCCCCCTTTAAGAGAAAGAAAGGAAGATATTCTTGAACTGGCTAACTATTTTCTTGAAAATGAACGTCCCAAACGAAACAAAAAATTAACCAATGACGGCCATCAAGAGCTGATGGCTTATTCCTGGCCAGGCAATGTTCGCGAACTCAAAAGAATATGCGAACAACTCAGCCTCACATCCCCATTACCCCTTATTAGGGCCATAGACATTATTCCATTTTTAACCCCTAAATATAAGCAAGTCCAAAATCCTTATCTCACAAATAATTTAGAATTAGACTTAACAAAGCTTGCCTTGGGCCTTGATTACTTGTTAAAAAATAGTGAAAAGCAGATTATTCAATCATGCCTTAAAGTGAGTAACGACGACATTGAAGGAGCCGCCCAAATTTTAAAAATATCTAAATCCAATTTGTATAAAAAGATAAAGGACCTGGAAATTAATACCAAGGAAAAGCCGTGAACTTTTTGAGTTATTCCTTACTTTTTAGCGATCCTGTTTACAGACAAACAAGCCTCATTGTTTTAAGCATTATTTTTATTTCAGGTTTAATTGTTTATTTCTTTAGATCCAAGAATCATTATTTCGTTATTGCTTGGGCCAGTATTAATTCTTGGCTATTCTTAGCACCCCTTTTATTTTTATTTTTTTCACTCCCTAATCCAGCCCCCCTCGTTATTCTTTGCATGATGTCCATTTACGGAGCCAAGGCTTTTTTTCAAATCATTGGGATGTTTCATCGAAGTTATTTTGTCTTACTCTGTTATCTGGGAATTCTCACCCTAGGAGTTTGTAGTTATTATCGCTCCCTGGCTTTATATAATCAAATTCCTATGATTGTTTTAGGGGTCGCTTGCTTGATCCCCTTAATGCGCAACAACTACAGAAGAATGATCCAATACATTTCATTAACCTTGCTGGCCTTTATCTTCTTAGGCTGGTCTTTTATGCACTTAGGCTTAATTTTAAATTTACCCAACGGGGTTTATCAATTTTTATATTTAATTGTTTTAACCGAGTTCTGTGACAATACGAATCTGGCCATCAGCAGCTATTTTAAATCCTATCGATTATTTAAAAGAATCGACCCCAAGCGAACTTTAGGCTCCACTCTGACTTCAATGGTTTTAACTCTTATTTTAGCAGGAATGATGAGATCTCTGCTTCCAGATCAATCTGATAAATACTGGTACACGGCGGGTTTAGTAGCTTCTCTAGGGGGCATGTTTGGCGACTTGGTCATGACTGTTGTCAGACGTGATGCCGGAGTCAAAATTGTGGGAGGATTCGTTCTAGGGCGTGGTGATTTTCTTCAAAGAATGGACCGACTCATTTTTGTAGCACCCATCTATTACTATGTCATGTTTTGGATTCAATAGCAGGACCCTGAATTAAATAATTAGGAGCTGTCTAAAATGATGACAATTAATCACTTTATTTTTTCTTTTTTTCATAGTTTTTGATTTTATCTTTCAGTTTTAATCTTAATGAGTAAAATTGATTGATGATTGAGTTTCAAAGTATTCGTAATTCATTTTTTCATGTTAAGCCCGTCTCAAAATTTGGAATGGTGTTCTTACTCATGCTATTAAAGTCTGCGGCTTTTTCTTTTGAAATAAAACGAATTGAGAATAGGATATTTTTAACAGATAAGACCTGTCCTTCAGTTAAAAAATTAATTCTTGATATTAAAACCTGGACTGAACACACTGACTTCTTAAATGAAAAAACTAATTGTGATATTGATAGTTTATATTTTGAACAAACGTCAAACGCTTGTAGCTTTGATATCACCACCTGCGTTCCAGAACATGTAAAAAAATTCCAAGATTCGAAACCTCTCATTGAAGGCCCAAATTGTTGGAATCTGTCACTTGTTATCACTGAAATTATTCCCGTCTTGCGCTATACTTCGCCAAACGAAATGTCTTACTATATGAGATCGCCCTTATGTCGCCAAATTTCTGATCAAGACCAGAAACAACCAGGAGATATTGGCGCCATCAGAACTATAAAGAATCAAAAAATTACCGAGTATCACGGTTTTATTTACATTTCTGATAAAATTTCCTATTCTAAAAATGGGTATCAAACGACGAATGGTTACAGTTTACAAAGCTTAGATTCGATATTTAAACTCTATGATGTTCCAAACAAAAAGCAGTGCAGAAAAAATGAGATCTCAGTTAACACTAAATGTTCTTTTGCCGTCTCTTATTTTCGTTGTTCATCATTCGAAGATTATTTAAATCATTTACCAGAGTCATCTTGGATCATAGTCAACTTTTTTATTCAATTGAAGTCGTTTGAATTATTATTGCAAGAAAAAACATTTAATAAAACGCAAATAAGCATTCAAGCTGAAAAGGACATCCTTTTTGAAATCGAGAATTTAGTTCAGTTCCTTAAACTTCAGACTGATCCAAAATATTATTCTTTAAATTTAACGGATCAAAACCTAGGGTTTATTTTGAATAGCCTCCATTTGCGCCTTTATGGATTGTCCTATCAACTTGCCAATACTAAGGACAATCAGCTTTCAAATAAAGTTTTTGAATACATGCAGGAAATCAGAATTTTAAAATCTTCTTTTCTTCTGCCTAATTAATTTCTGATGAGGCAAACCCTATTTCGTTTTCATGGTAAACACTCCGTCCCAGTTTTCTTCTGGGGGATTGGCAAGAAAATCTTCACAGCGATGAAGATACAGTTTTGATACTTTGTCCTCTGGCAGAATCTTTATAACTTCATTAAATGAAGAAATTGCCTTAGTGAAATCTTTTTTGAGATAACTTTGATAGGCCTCTTCAAAATATTTTAAATATCTGTATTCGTTCAAATCATGAATCTTTGCAGATTTGTTTTGTTTTTCACATATGAGTTCAAAAATCGATACAGGTAAATTTTTTCCTTTTACTTTCACTTTATCGATCTCTCTAGCGATGAATTGATCCTTGACATCGTTGTAAGTTGTTTCACTGATAACAATCCTCACCCCGTACTCCTTGGTAATTCCTTCGAGTCTGGAGGCAAGATTCACTGAATCCCCCATAACGGTGTAATTTTGAACGATATTACTTCCCATATTCCCCACACTCATTTCACCTGTATTGATCCCGATACCAATATCAATATGCGGTAAATTCTGTGCAGCAAATTCCTTTTGCAATTCTTTAAGTTTAACAATGCTTTCTAAAGCGCAACGACATGCTTGAACCGCATGGTTTTTATCAAAAATAGGCGCTCCAAAAAAAGCCATGACCGCATCCCCAATATATTTATCTAATGTCCCACTATTTTTAAATACAATTTCAGTCATTGGAGTTAAATATAAGTTTAAAACCCTTGATAATTCCTCAGGAGCTAGCTTTTCAGATATGGTTGTAAAACCCCTCACATCAGAGAAAAAAACACTCATCCGTTGTCTGCGACCACCCAGCTTCAAATTCTCATCGGATTTCAATAGTTCATCCACCACGGCTGGAGACACATATTTTGAAAATGTGGATTTTAGCTGCTTTTTCTTTTTTTCTTCGGTGAAGTACTTGTAAAAAGTAATAAATATATTACTCGTAAATAAATACAACATGATGATGAGAATTCCCGACATTACTATTTGATTTGATTTAAAAAGATAATAATCCGCAGCGAGCAACAGACTGATTAATATATTTAACGCTACAAAGGAGCTTATGGCTCCTAAGTGGGACCATATAAAAGAAAAGAGAATACCGATACCCAAAGTAAGATAGGGAAATATTTTGGCTTCAGCTGAAAAATATTTCACAAAAGATTCATCAAATAAATTAGCCAACATCGTCAAATGAACCTCTGGACCAGGATAATTTGCTTCAAGAGGTATCGTTCTTAAGTCATAAACGCCAATGGCTGTAGCTCCAACGATTAGCGATCTTCCCTTTAAAAATTCTTTTTTGTTTACAATCTCGATGGCTGTTTCAGTTGAAGCCTTTCCATTAACAATTTGCCGATGATAGACTTTGATCGTCTCTGAGTTTGAAAAGAATTCTTTAGCTGGTATATATGGCAAAGACATTTGAGGACCATAGTATTTAATAATCGTTCGAGCAGATGAATCTATTGGAATTTGGTATTTCAATACATTTTCAGAATCAAAAATATTGAAACTAGATATTTTTTTTTCTGTTCCTTGATCGTTTTTTCCAACAGATACTTCAGCTCGGTACTTTTTAGCCAACAAATAGGATTGCAATGCCAGAGAAGGAATATAGCTTAATCCTAACCGATTACCCGAACGATAGAAAAGTGGATACCTCCGTATGTAACCATCTCTATCTTGATTAGCCACAAAGCTTGCTGTGTAGAGGGCTTTCGTTTGTAACGTTTCTATATTCGGAGTCCAAAGTCCATACTGAGGTATGGGATTAAATAGAGATTTTTGATCCAATTTTACAACCAGATCATCGATATCTTTAGGATTTAAATCCTTAAAAATGGATTTATAGTTATTAACAACTAATTCTTTACTTTCTTTCGTTAAATCATTTCCAAACAAATAGGAATCGTCTTTTGTCAGCCAACTTTTACAATATTCAAATAGTTGTTTGCTTTGTTCAAGATCAAGAGCATTTTTTTGAAACTGATGCAGATCTGAAACATCCGTTTTTCCATAGTTTTGGAGCTTACTCTGCTCTAGACTTTTTTTGATATTATTAAATATAGGTTGAAGGAGGTCTCCCCAGGCATAGCCCTCGAGCACATCATCTAAATCATCAATGCTCAAAATAGCATTCGGTTTCACCAACTCTGTACCTTTAGTAGATTTAAAAGCTTCATTAAAACAATAATCTTGAAATTTTCGACTGTTTTTAATGCTGTTTTCACTAAAAGTTCCAAGAATAATTCTATCTGAATATTTTTCTATTATCTTCCCAAGATTTTCATCTGCTTGCAGATTATTCTTTTCTGGCTCTGAAAAAATCACATCAAAAGCCAAACTAGCGGCATCATTTTTCATGATATTATCAACCATCTCGGCAATCAAATCCCTACTCCAAGGCCATCGTCCAATTTCAGTTAGGGAATCATCATCAATGGAAACAAGAGCCACCGGAGCCTTTGAATTAGAATACGGCGCTATCTTATATTTTAGGTCATTGTATCTTAGATCTAAATCTGCAAATGATTCTAATAAAACTGAAGGCTTCTTAAGGTCGTCAGGAGTTTCACGATATTCATAGTAAACTTTTGTAAAGAAGAAAAAAAATAAACTTAATAAAATTCCAAAAATAAAGGGTATCTTTTCTATTTTCATTACAAAAATCTCGGCCGAAATAAAAAAAAATAAAGCCCCTAAAAAGAGATTCCTTTTTTCCACTACTTTAGGGCCCGTCTAGAATTAAATGTTCGTTCATTTCTAGACGGGCCCTTAGGCAAGGCCAATAGCTTTAAATAAAGTATTGCCTGTCGTTCTTTCTTTTTCTAAAATTTCTTAAGAGGTATTTTTGCTATTTGTAACCGTTATCAAAGATGTCATTCAAAAAGTTCGTCAGGGCGATATTCATTTAATAGCAGGATCCCTGGCTTTTACTTCTGTTTTAAGCGTGATCCCTTTTCTCGCTCTTACCTTAGTTACTTTTAAAACGATTGGTGGGTTGGATTATTTGTCACCCAAAATTGAAAGTCTTATTTTATCCTATTTTAAAGAAGCTGTTGGTGGTCAAGCGACAGAATGGGTTAAGATTGTCCTTGGTAAAATCCAAGCCAAGACTTTTGGTTCTACGGCCCTTTTTGCCTTGATGTTCACCTCTTGGCGATTGTTTAGTGATATGGAATTAGGAATCCAAAAAATTTGGACATCTTCTCAGAAACGACCTCTTTATAAAAAATTTTTCGTCGTGTGGTTTTCAATTTTACTATTTCCCACTTTTTTAGCTGTCTATGTAGGGTTCAGATCCTTAGCTCTCGTTAAACCCTTTGTAAAACACTACTCCTCCAGCGCCGATGGCGTCGCATTATTTCTGATTCTTTTTTTAATTTATCTCATTTTTCCTGCAGAGAAAGTATTAAAACGAGTTGCTATTTTTTCGGCTTTTTTCGCAACATCGGGAATTATTATTTTACAAAATTCTTTTACCTGGTTAGCTAAAGAAGCCTTCTATATGAACAAGTTCTATGGTGGTCTCGCCGCTATCCCCCTATTTTTAATATGGATTTTAGGTATTTGGCAGATTGTTCTTGTTGGAACCGCCATCGGTTCAAGTCTTCAAAAAAATATTAATAAAAACCGATTCTTATTGCCAAATTTAGTCTCCTAGGGCATATCTATTCTTTAATTTTTATTCCAGGTCGCGTAGCTCAGTTGGATAGAGCAATTGCCTTCTAAGCAATAGGTCGCACGTTCGAGTCGTGCCGCGATCACCAAACTTACCAATATCCAAACGATGGACCGATAGATTAGAAGTCCCGAAATTATCCCCAGAAACCAGAGAAACACCGACTTCGCTTTGTTCATCTCGAACTAATTTGAGCTTGCGGCCTTCCGACCCTTTTTCATCAGGATTAGTGAAAAACCAAAACGCCAATTTATCGTGAGCCAACACAACTTGCTTAAGAGTGTTACGCACCAATCTTTTCTTCAGACCCATCGGGGCCTTATCAAAACCCTTTTCAAAATCAACAATAGTCGAGCGAATAAAATGAGCTGATTCCGAAGCATCCACAACATCGTTTTGCATAGACTCAAACATTTTCAAAGTTTCAATGTATTGATTTTTTTGCTTTGCTATCACTTCAAGTCGTTCAGACATCATTTTCAAAACATCGGAACCAAAGTTGCCTTGTCCCTGCATCCTAAAGATGTTGGTCGCCTCTTGCTCAATAAGAGAAAGTTCTTTTTTTATACTCTCTTTTTGTTCTGAATAGTCAGTTGACGATTTAGCCGTGAGGACATTCAGCTTTTCTTGCAACTTTTTGAGGTGAGCGGAATCAACAAGGCTGTCGCGCAAATATTTAATGACCGCACTCTCAATTACATCAGCGGATACACGCTGAACCTTACATCCATTTTTAGAACCTTTAGTTGTATGCCCATAGTATCTAAAGACAGCATTAGACCCGTGATAAGACTGTCCTACGAGGGCCTCACCGCACTCGGCGCATTTAAAAATACCTGACAGGATATAAAGGCGTGGGCTTGATCCCTGAAGTCTCGTGCGCTCAATAGATTTCCCAGTTTCAAGTTGCTCTTGAACCTTGTTGAATAAATCATCCGATACAATTGCTGGCCAAGGAGCCTTAACCACTTGATAACGATGATGGGACTTCAATGATTCCTGATCTAGGGCCTTACGACGCTTGTTAACCTCGTGCTGTCCGTTGTAGGTGGCGTTACTAAGAAGGTATCCAAGATTTTCAACAGTCCAATGCCGTTGGTGTGTATTTCCCTTTAAAGTCGGGACACACTTTGGTTGAATTCCAAGTTCATTCAATTTCTGAATTGTGCGAGATCTTGATCCTTGTTCTAGATACAGTTCGAAAATTCTACGAGCTACTTTTGCCTCACTCGGATTCACAACGTAAATACCTGGCTTAGTTGGATCTTTATCAAAACCCAATATCGGACGACCACCATTAAGCAACCCACGCATTCCACGGGCGTGAGCACCAAGCGCAACGCGCTCAGAGGTTTGCTCTCGTTCAAATTGAGCCAAGGTGATAATTTGATAAACCATCATGCGACCAATTGAAGTACTCGTATCGAATTGTTCTTTGATGGAAAGAAATCCGGACTTATGCTTCTCAAGAAAACTAAGTAATCCACAAAAGTCGAGCAAGTTACGAGATAAGCGAGATAAGTCAGGCACCAAGATCAAGTCGATCTTCTTACTTTTCAGATCTAGCATCATTCTTTGGTAAGCTGGTCTATTCGTGTCTTTCGCAGAAAAGCCATCATCGACATAAAAATCGACAATCTTACCCCATGATTTTTCCTGGATATTTTTGGAATCAACATAAGCTTTCAAGCGGTATCGTTGGTTGTCGAGGGAACCTTCGACAGCCGCAGCTTGTTCTTCCGTACTCACTCGAATGTACGCTCCAATTTTATGCGGCATCTGAATCCTCCCAACTCTCCATCTTGCGAGGTCGCCCCCGTTTTGGCTGATGAAGCATCATTTGATAAAGAATCTCAACAATTTCCTCGTTGCGGCGACGTGAGTTCAGCGACTCGTCTGCTACATATTCGACAGTGATTGGAGGCAACTGAGTCATCGTTTTTGATTCCTTCTTTTTCCTACGCCTGCTCAACGCAGGTTCCGTTTAGATTTGGCCGCCTTCAGTTCGTCCGCAACTTCCTTCATAAGCTCAAGAAGGGTTTTGAACTGATTTGGCTTAACTCTATCAAGGGTTTTCATCACAACCTGCACCGTCGGTCCAGGCACGCGAAAACCCATTTCGTATTGGCTGACAGTTTTCTGGGTCAACCCCAAACACTCTGCCAACTCACTTTGCGTTAAGCCAAAAGACTCTCGAATTTTCTTAAACTCTTGAGGTTTCAACTTGCCTCCGATTCGTCAATGGTAGCATTGCTACCGTTGGGCTGTCTAGGCTTTTTAACCTTTTTGGAGCCAGGAGTTAAGCCTGCGTTTGCAAAGAGTATTTCCCGCAAGTTATCTGGAATGAGGCCCGAATCCATAGCTCGCTTATAGGCAACCCGTAAAAGATCCACTTCGGAAACATTTCGCATATACAAAGTTTTAGTGTCCTCATCACTAAAGCTTGGGCAATGCTTTTCAAGAACGTAGCTAGCAAGCATCACTTTTGTGATTTTAACGGCATCGGCGTTTCCATTGATGCTCTTATGCAACGAAGACAACGCTTCATCTGCCTCAATCGAAATCCGTATGAATTTTCCTGTCTCATTGTTTTCATCTTTATTTGTTTTTGTTTCCTGTTCTTTATTTTCCTTCATACCTCCACCTCCTATTTTAATTATTATTATCTAATCTGTATTCCCACCCAACTCCTCCCCCTGGTTCCTGTCCACCTTCAACCAACTACTCGTTGGGTGGGGGTGGACAGGAAGAGCTACTGCTCAAGGGGGAGGAGTTGGGTGGGTCCCATGTCTTTGATTTCTCTTCGATTTTTTTCATACGGCCTCGCTTTCTGCTGAGTTTCTAAATGAAATGGCTTTTTCATTTAGAGTTCTTTTAGAACTTCCCGCTGCGACGATCTGCTTTGTGACGACTTCTAAAAAAATCTGAATCGAATACTCACGCGTGCCGAACCGAATTCTCGTTTTAAGTCCCAGTGCCGTGAAATCTGGGTATTGAAAGATACCGGGAACCCGGTTCGCATCGGCAAAGGCTTTGCCTTGAAACCCACGACTGACGGCAACCTCCGTTGCAAGACTGCCGCAGGCAAAAAGGATCAAATTAATTTTTGAATAGTCCAGATACGCTAGACCAATTTTCGAATAGCGGCTTTGCGTCTTCGTGGTTTTCTCAACCTCATAAGCGCAGCGAATCACGCCAGTTGATGTTTTAAGCTCAAAAACAACATCTGGTATTCGGTGAACGCGTGCTGATCCAAGAATGTCATATGTGTCCAGCGGATTACTCATTAGATCGTTTTCAAGCCAGTAGCGGCTAACGAGTCCGGTCTGCTGTAACGTCATCAGAAATCGGGCCGCAACCGAATCATGGTCAATGTATGCTGGCAATCTGGAAGGGCGCGCAGTTTCACCGAATATTTTTCTACGGCTCTTATGGCCTAAGAGCAGAACATTTTCTGAAGCCTGGGACCGCACAAAAAGCCCGTCTTCAGTTAGCGAACGCCAATAGCGGTAGTTTTGTGTCGGACTCATTCGACAAATAAAATCGTAGAATAAGTCTTTCGTGAGAAATCCCCAGCGCGCTGCAAACTCCAAAGCCTCCTTAGTAATTTGATCGTTCATCTGCCTCACTTGGAATCCTTTGTCTGAGAACTTTGAACCAAAACAAAATGGCCGAGTTCGATACGACCGCCTTTCAAGTCTGGTTCGACCCATTCAAGCGTGAACTGTGACAGATTTGAATTTTTAAGACTTTCAGGTATTTTCAAATCGGAACCGACAGTCACCTGACGGATACGAACTTGGCAGGTGTCTTTACCAGCCAATACAACACCTGAGCCTTCAGGATTTCCGCACTTCGGCAAGTGGGTACACCCTGACAACGCAACGACAAGTGCCAAAAATATAATTTTCATGCTGCCTCCTTTTGTTGGTGAGCTGCTTTTGTTAACAGCTCATTGACGGCTTCGGTCTGCTCATTTCTTTGTTTTACATCTGTAAATGTAGGCATTCCGGCCGGAGCTGATTTCTTAAGTTTCGGGATCACTGGCTTATCGAGATCAAAGCTTCGTTTGAATTTAATCCGAACGGGAAGGCTTCCGTTTGCGTGTGGCAAAACCATAATCGCCTCTCCCACGCCAAGATCTTGCTTAAAAAGATTCGGATGAAACTTGAACTCTTCGGCTTCCCTGACAGAGCCGTCGCCGGTTTTAGTAGCCCCCATGAAACCATCTTTTTGTCGTTCGGTAACTTTGGTCGTCTGAATTGTTCCGATGACTGACGAGAAATACTCGGCCGATTCGGGCTCATTGGTCCTCATAAAGACCTTCAAATTTGAGTTGGTCAGAATCGTATTTTTGACTCCCGCGCCAAGCTCCTCAAGATCGCCTAACGCTTGATGGGCGAAAACAATCGCGACATTCGCGCTTCTGGATTTATTAAGCAGCGTCACAAAACTCGGGGTCAGATACTCAGTAAAATCGTCCAAGTAGACTGAGAAAAAATTGTTGTGCTCTGATCTTCCTAAGTGTCTTGAAGATACGGCACTCTGAAGACACTGGAGAATAATTTTTCCCGTGGCTTTACCAAGCGTCGGAATTTTAAGAGCTGGCAACTGACAGTAAATGATTTCACCGTTTTCAAGAGCGCGCTCCAAATCAATGTCCGAATTTTCGCTATTGAAAAGCGTTGCCGTTTCACCGACTGCGAAACTTTGAAGTTGTGCGACAAGGCCGCTTGTTCGTTGCTCGCGGTCTTCACGCTTGAGGCTTAGGAAATCTTTGGCCCATGCCTGAAGATTTGAATCCGTCGATTGACTTGCAAGGTTCGCCAAATGCTTTTCATGTTTCAGGCATTCGATGACTCGGAACGGAGTCGGCTTCACCTTGGCGTCTTCCAGTAAAAGCAGGCAATGAAGAAAGGCGTCGTACTGAATACTTTTGAAATATTCATTTTCGAAGTTCAGCGCCGCAAATACACGCTCCGCTACTTCAAGCACTGAGCCATTAGTAAATGGATTGAATGTATGACTGATGTCCACGTTGCAAAGTGACAGAATCCGAAAGTCACCCTCTCGATGATGCCTTTTTGCATAGGCGTAAAGCTTATCAAGAAGGCTACGATCAGATTTTCCGTCAATGATTAGTAGGCCTCGGCCCTTTTTAATGTCGTCAACAGCCCAAGGGACAATGACCGACTCAGTTTTGCCGGCGTTTGTAGTGCCGACAACCTGAGTGTGCATCCGTCTGTGTGACTGCTTGATATGAACTGATTTACCTTTTGGCGTAATACCAGCAAAGACTGAATCTTCGTTCTTGCAAGGGCCAATAACTTCGTTTTCGATATCGGCATCTTTGAAATTCGCGAGTATCTTGTTTTTGACCTTAACGTAAACCGCAAGAATGCCGACAGTGATACCGAATGCGATGGCGTAGCGAAATTTAATATAGCAGGCGACGATCTCCGGCTTGAATTTTAACCAGCCAACAAAAAGAGTGGCCATCGTTACTAGAAATATAAATCCTCGGTCTGTCATTTCTGATTTTTTATCTTCACTCATAAGTATCACCTCCTTCTTGTAGTTTAAGCGCAGCACTCAACACAGCGTCACATTCGACGCCGGGGGTGAGTTCAATCCACTCGCGTTCTGTTTTTAGTTTTTCACCGTAGTTTTGCGCTCTTGACTGCGCAGTGGCGGCAACCGCACCAAGTAAACCGTTTTCAATTCCGCCTTTAGAGCGGCCCAAGATATCGGTTTCCATACTTCCTGCGGCAAGTCCCCCAACAAATGTCGTGAGGACTTGGCCTGCGGTATTTTTCATTCCGTCTGAAAAAACTCGGCCTGGAACTCCGGGCTGACCATCTTTACTTAAAGCAAGAGCTGAAACTTTTCTGATTTGTCCGCTGGGTAAAGAAATCTGCGTAAAGCGAATCGTTGCGCGGTCCGATCCTTTTTGAAAACTTGCTTCACCATAAAACCTAGTACCAGCCACAAGATTCAACCCTGAGTCCGTCTGCGAATCTAAAATCAGTTCAGCTAAGATCGGGACAGAATCCTGCGACACGATAACTTTATCTAAAATACGAAGTGGAAGCCTAATTCCGGCGCGAAGTTCTGTTTTTGCGTTGCCACCCTTGGAGCCAATGAACATCGAAGTATTGTGATTCACCTGTGAAGCGTCACCGCCGTGAGCCGTTGGCATCTTTGGTGAACCCCAGAGCCCTTGAGCTGAACTGCTGGCTTGATTGGGATCGGCGCCGGTTTTATCCTCACTTGTGCCAGGTTCAGGCCGATCAATTTTTTCCGTGAACTCAACCGGGATATCCGTCGGCATCAAAAAAACGACGCCGACAAAAACCAGAATGCCGATCAATCCGATAACTTTGAAAGTTTTGAATTTAAGTTCAAC
Organism: Deltaproteobacteria bacterium; assembly: GCA_017302835.1. Taxonomy (NCBI): domain Bacteria; kingdom Pseudomonadati; phylum Myxococcota; class Myxococcia; species Deltaproteobacteria bacterium. Next base: position 154,894 of record JAFLCC010000007.1, read on the forward strand.
TTTTTGGCTGAATTCATTTTTCTCGACAAAGTTTTGACGGAATTTTGAAACACTAGATTTTACTTTCTGGAAGATACCCTGCGCTCGTTGCTTTACTTCCATAAAATATCCTCAGACAGTGTTACTGAAACCTTTTTTTCCAGATGAATCTCAACGGTCACAGGTTTTTTAGATTTGAGATCCGACTTCGCAAGCGAGATCCCAATCAAAATCGATTTTTCTCGTGATAATTTTGTAGTCGATAAAAAAAGACCGTTGATGACTTTTGAATCGGTGCCTTGCTTGATCCAAACAGCTTCCGGCTTTAAGACTAAATCTTTTGACGATTTCAAAGAGAGTGTCGCATCAATCAAAATAAAGCCGCTCTCAGAAAATCCAATTTTTCGAATGGTCAGCCTTGTACCGTCGATTTCCTCAGACTTCCCAAGACTGACCCATTTTGTCGCGGTCTGCGCCGGATCAGGAGCCTTGACGTAAACGATGTAGTCCGCAGACGCTTGCGGAAGAGTAAGCAATCGAATGTTGTATCGTCGCTTTTCGGTGACCAGATACAAATTCGTTTTCACTCCCCAGCGAAGAGGCTTGATCGTAACGGCACGATCAAGATATTCGACTTTGAACCCTGATTGATCGCCAATGATGGCAGAGCCAATCGTTTCAGGAAGTTGAATGATCGTGGCAATCCCGAGTGCAGTTTTGACAGTCAAAATGTCATCACTTTTGACCGTCACTTTGCGAACTTGGGCATGGGCTGAAGACGCAAACAAAATTAGAACGACAAGTGCCGAAATGATCTTACTCATCGTGCGGCCTCTTCCGTCTCTTTGGTAATATAAACGCCCCAAGGATTTACGAGAGTACGGTCGTCAGTCGAAAATTGAAAAGTCAGCCGCATTTCTGTGGCAGCTTTTAAGTTGTCGAACTCTGTGATTCTGTCAGCAAGAACAGTGACCTTTTTTTCCTTCAAGTCTACAGATACAGATTTTGGGTAAACTCGCTGTCGAACTTTCTTTTCTCGAACAAACTTCATAGTGTCGGCCATGGATTTCTCAAATGCAGAAACTAGACTCGGAAGTACAAAGAACTTTGCCTTACCGATTTCATTAGAAATCGTTTTCTCGTCCCAAGAATATCGGTAGCCGATATATTCTTTGATGGCTGATTCGATCTGAATGTCTGTGATTTTTGATTCAATTCTCGCAATTGATCCAGTGTTATCAAGCGCGATCACTGTCGGACCTTTTTTCACGAGATACAGAACGAGCATGAGCATCAAAAACAAAAGACCAAGCAGTGCTCCGCAGAGGAATTTGATATTTAGATTTTCTTCGGCGAACTCACGCATAGCTTTTGGATAGCCACTTAATTGCAACGTCATTTTTTTATTCATAATGCACCTCCTTTAGGACCCTTTGGGTCCGTTAAATTTATTTTGAATGTTCTGTAGTTTTTGGCCGGCATAGGACTTCATATATGAGAGCTCTTGTCTGGTGACTTGCTTGACCGCCATCATCTTCGCTGGCAAACCAGCCATCGCAACGGCTGCCGTTGTTCCGATTGTCTGAGCTGTCGCTTGAACGCCTTCGCCGATGAGCGAACGCATAATCATAGGCGTTAAAAGCATCGCAATCGCGATCACGAAATTCATGATAATCAGCGTGAGGTAGCTGCCATCAGTCTTGTAGATGTCCCCGAATGAAATCGAAGCCAACATCGCCGACATGACGGCCCAAATAATCTTCCAGCACGCGACTTCTATAAGCCCTCGATAAAGATTCGCCGTGATGCCTGCTGTCCTTGGGAAGATGTAGCAAAGAATCATCAGGGGCGCGCAAATCGACAACAGCACCCAATAGAAATAGTAAAGTGCCACAGTGATGTATCTTGCGAAATACAAAATGATGAAGCTTCCAAAACTTAAAACGGCCATAAAAAGATCGTCAAATTTTAGTAGCAAAACATTCTTTGCCGTTGCGTAGCTGTGGGATTTCTCTTGGGCCATTCTCATAAACGTCTCAAGCCCCGACATATTGTCGATCTTCAGCGCAATACCGTCACAAATATCCAAAATAATATTTGAAACTTCCGGAAACGATGCAAGTAACAGGGCCGCAACAAAGCTTCGCTTAATGACGTCAGGGTAATTTGCATCACCCGATTTTAAGTACCCAAAAACCACCGAGAATAAAATCGCAAGCGGGAGCATCACATAAAAAAGCTGACTCAAACCCTGATAAAGATCGCGGACAAGCGTACCAAGAACCTCAAGATGCGGAATCACTTGCCACCTCCAAGCCGAGGCAGATCAGTTTTTTTCGGGAGTCCATCGAAACCGCGCGAAAGCCCTTGGTAGTTTTCTTGAAAGTTCTGTGTCGCGAGCTTTTCCTTACGATTATCGTAGGCCATATTCTGGGCCATGATCTTTAGCATCTGACTTTGTGTCCGCAAAAGCTGAGTGGTCACACCAATTAAAACACCAAGCGCCTGGTTCTGAAGTTTTCCTGCTCCTTGAGGGCTTACGACCTGCGCGTGAAAAAGAATTTTTTCTTTTTCACGGTCCACTTGATCAGCATAGTCGTAGAGATTTCGATTCATCGAAATGACTTCAGCGACGCTTTGATCCTGTGACTTCATCAGGTCTTCGTCCATGCCTTGCGGAATGGTGCCGTAAACGGCCTGAAGCGCCCGCAGAACAGAGTCTGCGTCATTCAGATTTCCGTACACGCCGGGATTGAAATTAGGATTCACGATTCGAATGAGATCGAGTCCGCTCCTGACGCCAGCATTGATGTCACGCAATAGATCAAGTGAGTCCTTTCCATTTTCAAGAACACTTTTAAGTGTGATGACTGTCTGAATGGCCTGGGCTAAAATCTGGGTTAAGACCAAAACATCGCCGCCAAACAAATCTGCCTTCGCAGGCTTCGGACTCAGCAATAAAAGAGCTGAAACTAAAATCGTCAAAATTCGTTTTTTCATGCGGCCACCTCCTTCATTGAGGAAACACCGAAGGGTGCAAGCTCGGCCGCTTTGAAAAGTGCCGCCTCAAGCGAAAGCCCATCGAGTTTCAATTTTTCTAAAAATTGGTTGTCTCTGGAATCTGAAGTCGAAATCCAATACTCAAGCGGTGATGGTTGAATTCTGATGACCTGACGGCTTTCGCCCTCCATCAAGAAACCTTCACTAAAAACACCTTTTCGCTGTTCAACACTTTGGATAAGCCTGAGTTCCTGCGTGTTCAGTTTCAAAGCGTCACGTAAAACTTTGGTGTCACCCTTTTGAAGCATGATGAGCTTTGTTGCGGTATTATTCAGAATCGCAGGCCCCATGCCACTTGCGATGATTTCTTCAACACCTTGTGTGATGAAAGTAATGCCGCTACCAGTTTTTCTAAAAGTTCTAGCTGCGTACTCCATGAATTGACTGGCCGCTGGACTTTTTAAAAGTTCCCACGCCTCGTCAAGAAGCACGCGCTTAGGGACTGTTCGGTCAGACTCGATCTGCTCTAAGATAAAGTTCGTCAGAATCAAGATCATGACCGACTGCAAATCGGGATACTGAGATAGCCCCTTCAGATCAAAAGCCACAATGGTTCGGTCGGCCTCAATTTTACCAACGCCGTCGAGAAGCTTTCCGTAGGGAGTCCCACCGATCCACGGGAAAAGAAGCTTTCCGATCCGTTTGAGCGAATCATCGGAATCTGCTAGACAATGCTTCGCCAGATCTGAAAGCATGGGCGAGCGCGGTGAAGGCCCGCTCCGGGCTTTTAAGAATACACTTGTTAGTGCCGCTTCAAGTTGGACCCGATCAAACCGCGAAAGCTTTTCGCCTTGATCGACAACCATCTGCTCGACGATACTGACAAGGCCCTTTAGCCTGTCGCCCGAGGGCTCCACACTTGGATCTTTCAGCTCGAACGGATTTAAAACGTACTGACCAGAAAGATTGATCTCGAAGTATTGACCATCCAGTACTTCAGTCATCTTTTTGTAAGATCCGCCGATGTCGATCACATACACGCGAGTTCCACGCGCAATCTGCTGAAGCATCAAAAAATTATTCGCAAAACTTTTACCTGAGCCACTGGACCCCGTGACCAGCGAATTAAAATTGCTCAAGCGAGACGAGTACGGATTGAATGAATACAAAGTTCCAAGTCTTGTCTTAAGCAAGCACACTGGGTTCTCGTCACCCATCGATGCACCATAAAGCGGAAAGAAATCGACAAGATTATTTGTCTTCATCCGCTTCGCTCGAACTAGCGACATTGGCGCTAGTGGGAGATTGGATCTAAAAATCTTCCAGCTTCCGACAGTTTCTTGAGTTCCCTCGGAGCCGCTCAAAGTTTTGAACTTCGATAGAATCTCTTTTGTATGCAGATTGATTCTGCGCTCGCCGTCTTTCGTTGCGGCTTCACGCAAAATAATCAGAAGCTCGGCTTGAAAAATTCTTTGGCCCGTTTCGATGATTTCGCGAATTAAGTCTGTCGTCTGCGAAAGCCTTGTTTCGCTTTCCAAATCTGAAACACGATTGCTTGATGAACTTGAAAGGGAGTGCGCCATACGCCGCTTCTGCTCTAAACTTTTTATTTCTTTGGCTTGATCTGGAATCTTCATCGAAAAGAGAAGTTCGTACTTAAACGGCAGGGCCAAAAAACCGCTCATCATTCCTGCGTAAGTCATTTCAGGCAGTGTTTTAAGGGTGATGACTCGTGTTTTCAGACCATCAAGATTAAAATCCTCTTGATCGAGCACGAGATCGCCAAAGACTAGCTGCTCCCTCGGTGACGGATCGTCAATGTCAGCCGTGCGAATACAAATATTCGGAGCGGTCACAACCTCTGCTCGGCTGGGATTAAGATGTTCGTACTGAATTTGAACTAAATCTTCTTTTGAGCAGTCGTGCGCAACAAAACCAAGCGATGCCAAAGTTGATTTTGCATTTTCTAAAGCCTGGCTAAGAGTCTGAAGGCGATCCTCGAATCCTTTTTCAAAATCGGCGGCAAACTTTTTTGTTTGTGTAAGCGAAAAGACACCGGGCCGTTCAGCGCCTTCGGTTTTTAGAAAATAAAGAAGCCGAGGCCTGAATAGAAATCCAGCCTTTACTTGATCAACCAAGTTTTCAGCGCGCTTTTGATCAAGCCGTTTTAGAAAATCATTTGGTGTCGTAACAAGCGCCGTGTGCTTTTGAATGACGTCCTCAACGTCAGACTCGATTTTGACCATAAACTGCGAAGTTGTGCCCTCGGGCAATGAATTCGCAAAAGCCCGAAGACCAAGGGTCAACTGGTTAATGCGGGATTCATCAAAACACTCAATATCAAGCGGCAGCAGTTCAAACCCGGATGAGATTGATCCATCCCAAAGAATTGCATGAGGGATTGGTTTTGGTTCAAATTCCCAGAACGGTAAACTTTCGCACAAAGAATGTGCTTCGCTCACTTGGCACCGTCGCTTCCGAAGCGTCGATACTTTTTGTCTGGGCTATTGGCAGACGATACTGTTGGCGAAATCAGATGCTCGAAAAAGTGCTGAAGAAATTGATCTGGTTTTCCTTTTTTGAAAAAGAATAGAATCCCAGCTAGAAATACGCTGGTGCCAAACACCATCGGAATTTTTAAAGAAGTTGATCCAAAAATTAAATTTTGGACCGATAGATTCAAAAGCAAAACGAGCACGTCAGAAAGTTCTAGTCCCAGAATTTTATTTTTTGTCTCCAGTGTTCTGGGCACAGAGGAAGTTAGAAGATTGTCGTCACTCATTAGCGCACCGTCTGCGAAATGAAATCGACGATGGCCTGAGCCCCGAACCCAATGATGGAGCCAAGAATGGCGTACCACATGTGTTGTTTAGCTCTCTCGTTACCGCTCATCAGTGAAAATGCCGCCCAAGCAATCCCGATAATCGAAAGAGTTGGCAGAATTACGCGCGTGAGTTTGGTTTGTATTCCAACAAGCGAAGATTCAACACTGGCGAAGCCAAGCTCTGGAACAAGCACAAGTGCCAACAAAAGCGCCGCAAAAGTTAGAAACAGTTTTTTATTCTTCATAAGATCACCTCCTTTTTTAAAGTTAGATTGCAATGGAGTCCTCTTTGGCTTCGCCCTTGTCTGGAAAAAGGCATAAGAAGATATTTTCCGGAAGAAGCTGCACTCTGAGCGCGATGAAGCTACCGACAAGCCGCCCTTCGCCGATTCGATTCCAACTCGTGCGGTTTTCACCAGAAGGCAACTGGTATTCTTCAAGGCTTAAGACGATATATTTCGTGTCGTCTTTTTCGTCGGGCACGACAAAATACTGATGGCTCGGAAACAAAAATAGTTTCAGTCGAAACTTTTTAGATCCCTGTTTTAGAAAGGCGATTCCAACGCTTTCACCTTCAATAATTTCGCCGCTCGATGTGACCTCGCCGACATAGACGCCGAAGCTGTCGGACTTACGAATTGGGATGACATTGCTGAATGGAAAATTTGAGTTGTCGTTCATGCTGAGAACCTTTCCATTTCGAACATTTCTACAACGTCTTCAGTCCACCCGCATTCGCAGCAAGTCAGATAACCGCTCTGAAAATCGGTGAGTCCGCCGCACTCTGGACACACATCGCCGTCAACTGGCGGTCCCGATTTTTTGAAATTAAGAAATCTGCGAGTAAGCAATGGCTCTTGACGTTTGATATGGACCAACTCCGATTCGTTTCGATAAATTTCTTTTTTATCTTTTAGTGTTCTAGACATTAGAAATTCCTCCACTGATTTGAGCTGTGCGATGAAGGAGTTCGTTTTGTCTCGATTCGCTCCCATTCCTCAAGAGTCATATCTGGCGCTGTAACCGCGCTCTTCAGTCGCAGCCAAACCGATGACGGTTTCGCTGCCACAGGTAGAGCCATTTTCAGATCGCTATTGATCTCCGTGGTCGTCTTGTTTTTGATTTTTTTGGCATTCATAGATGCACCTCCTTAGTTTCGAGTTAATAGAAGGCGTTCTCGCGACGACTTCCTGCCGTTCTATAAAGCAAAACAGAACGCAGACCCGCCGAAGGCGTGTGCCAGATAAGTAAGTTGCTGATTTGTGTGATGAAGTTGAATTTGTACTTTTACGATTGAAATTCTAAGGGTGGCGATGGTCCGCCACCCGTGATTTTGAATTACTAAGTGATTTCTTTAAGTTGATGAATATCTCTATGGTGGCGGACTTCCGCCATGGCGCTTTGCTCACTTCAGATGAGAAATCGCAAATGGTGACGACGCGAAAGATATTTGGGTTCTTACTTTTTGTGTAAAAGCTTAGATTTGATAGTCACGGTAATTGGCTTTGATCAATTCTGACAACCTGAAATGGCCAATCTTGCTTAGAGGGCTGCAGGGCAGTTTTGCGCAATTATTTCCGATAATTGGTTCGACCGTTCATGAAGGCTAAACACTCATTATCAATGAGAGGATTCATTAAAGTGTAGGTCTGGAATGGCATGCTGGCTCAGTATGCGGGCTTGCCGTGGTGGACTAAAACATACTCCCACTTTTCTAGCCGGTAGAAATAAAACTCGAAATTTTTCTTTGCTGGGATCAGAACATTGAAACCAATGAGATTCATATTCTTGATTTGACCGTTATTTTTGTCGTAGTCAGATTCCATCAAAGAAGGGGCAGCAATAAGGTGAACCGATTTACTTGGAACATCTACCTGACCTTCTTGTTTATAATACTGCAAGTGCTTATGACCATGGAGCGATATAGAAATATCGTTCGAGAAAATGAAATCAAAAGCCTTGAACGAATTTAATACCCTCATTGCCTGAATTTTTGTGAAGTGATCGGAGTCCAAAGAAGTCCGGGAAATGTCGTCTATCAAGTGATGGTGCATAACCCCAATTCGGACTGAATCAGATTGTAGGAATGAAGGGATCACAACAGGAAACACACCCTTCGCCATCTCCTGCGGAATCGAGGAATTGATCAAAATAAATTCCACATCGCAGCCGTTCATCTGCCGACTCACAATAGAAACGGGACTGTTTTCAAACTGTTCAAAACACACTGGAAGTTTTCTCTTTGGATAGGTCTGAAACGTCTGCAAAAGACGAGATTCGCTTCGGAGTGGATTCAAATAGCTCTTTGCCGCCAGTAAGGGACGCGAAGACCCAGTCCATGCATCATGGTTCCCAGGAATAAATAAAATATTCTCCTCTTTGAACCCACAATTTTTTAGTTCGCCAAGAAACTTTTGAAACTCTTCCGTGTTGGCTACGCTGCCATTGTCAGTGCAGTCACCAGACACAATCAAGATGTCATTCTGTAGACAAACACCCCGTTTTTTTAAAATGTCTAAAAACTTTTTCCTTAGAATGTTGCAATGACCCGCTCCAAATGGATTGAATTCAACGTTCATGTGCAAATCAGAGATATGCCATACATAAGAAGCTACGTTTTCAAAAAACTTTCTGTCTGGTTGTTTGTTGAGGCTGTTTAGAATTCCAAAGGGAGTCGGCTGCATATTATCTGAAGTCTCAGACTGATGATACACTTGTGCATCAATGTTATTTTTGATGGATGCGCTCGTCGGTTCTTTTTTTTTAATCTTCTTGTAGAACGCGAAAAGATTCTGCTCTTGAATATCAAAAGAAGTTCCACAATGTTCACAGGCCGCAGACTTCAAAGAGGCGATTTTGTCTGAAGAAATACCCGTCACAATACTCTCACAGGTAGGACAAATGATTGTAAACCATTTTTGAACATCCTCATGTGTAGATGCAAATTCCTCACAGAGAAGGACTGCGGTTTTGAGTTCCACAGCAAACCGTATCGAAAGAGAAGAGGGCGAAAATCTCTCATGAGTCGAAATGTATTCGAGAATTTTTTGCCGCTTCGCTTGCATCATTTTTCTAATACTTCCAAAAGTTTTTCCTGGGCGTAACTGATTAACTCTTCAGTAACATCCCCGGCACGAATCCAGAACGTTCCCGTCTTGAAACCGATCCAGACGGTATATGTTTGACCATCATATTCAAAATCAATACCGGCGCTATTAAGCGTGTAATCCTCGTCGATCAAATCTTTATACTTTTTCGTGTCCATCAGTTCGGTATCCGGACTGGCAACCAGCGTCAGCTCGGCGACTTCCTGATCAGGATTCGTGACCTTGCCGCGCATACCTCGTCCGTCCAAAGCCTTTTTGTATTCATCAAATGCATCTTTGTCTTTGATATACAAATGACTTAACCCAACCGGTTCTTTTTCAGAATTAAGATAGTTTTCAAACTTTGCCGCAACCAATTGAGCACGTTCTTGTCCTCGTAGCTGCAAAGTAGACTCATCGTTATCCCAGACTGCAATAACGAAGAGTGGTTGTATTAAGTGGCGAACACTAAGTTCCTCGATGACCTCTTTGGCACGCCCCGGATACACGAAAAGAAAATAATATTTGTTTCCCAATTTAGAAATATGAAGAAGTCGGCCTTCATTGGGAAGTTTGTTCGGCGCATACCCCTCATCGAAAAGCTGTGCCCAAGCTTCGTCGTTGAAATGCGATTTAATTTTTTTAATGCCACTTTCAATTTTATTTTCATTCTTGAGATTGATAGCTTGATACAGCTTCAATGTTGTGTTGTGTGCGTAGAGTTTGGAATCCCAAATTCCAACCAACTCCGAAAGTGTCGTTTGGCCCGAAATTTCTTTTACGAGTTGAAGATGTGATAGTTCAGACGAAGGGCTTTCGCTGAAAACTTCGCTATAAATTGCCTTTAGCTCTCTAAGCGAATGCATTTTTAGAATGATACTTAGCGGCCTTAGCTTGAAATCTTTCATGCGTTTACCTTTTTATTCCTTCGACAAACTGCTTGATTAGCTCCAAGGCTACGGCATTTGGCTTAACGTTTTCTTTTTCACAAGCAGACTTGAATTCGGCCAACAATTCTTTGGGAAGCCGGAAAGTAATATTCGCAGATTCACTGTGCTCGTCGTCAGCACGCAACTTTTTTAATATGCTTCGAGTATCCACGGGTTTCATCAGCTTGTTCCTTTTCGATCCTGATTGGTATCTATCGCACATATATTTAGTGTGCAATTACCATGTGCAAACTGCACTAAATTATATTGCGCAGCGTGCTGCACTGATACCAATGAGAAATTCTGCATCATGTGGAAAATCGAATACTTCTGAGTGCCATTGCTTCATAGAAACTGTCATACCAAGTTGAAATCAGATTATTACGCCCGTGAGGTTCATCCTGACTTTTACGTTTTATGGAGGCGTGACTAGCGAACTACAAACGGAATTTCAGAAATTTGGCTTTTGGGCACGAGAAGAACGCCCAAACGAGAACACGCATTTCGAATTTCATCATTGTCAAAGTTGCCTGTAACTAGGCAGCGCGCGGCACCTGCGGGCATTTTCTCAAGCATGCTGAGTCCATTTTCGCCGCTGCCAAGGTCGTAATCGAAAAGCAATGTGAAGTCTTCGGGATTGGTCAGAACTTCCTGACTGAGCGAACCCAACCCCTTGCCGTCAGCAGCAAAATTCGTTTGCGGCAAAAGCTTGGACTCATCCAACTTAAGCCTCCAGAGCTCACGCCCGGCTTCTTGGTCATCAAGTACATAGATCTTAGATTTTGAATTGAACTTCAACCGAGGAACATACCAGGCTGCACGATCTTTTACTGGCAACCGAATCGTAATGGATGTACCGACCCCAAGTACAGATTCTGCGAGAACCGATCCACCCCAGTCATCAATGTGTTCTTTCGCATGTGAAAGACCGATTCCAGATCCATTTGGCTTACCAGATGAAAAATTCTTTTCAAAAATGCGATGCAAATTCTCGGAGGCAACTCCTTTTCCAGTATCAGAAACACTGATTTCGATTTCGCCACCGTTATCTTTTGCGCGAACTAGGATTCGGCCATCAGCCCCCAGGGCTTCAATTGAATTCGTTATTAAGTTTCCGAGGACAGCGCGAAGTTCAAATGGGACATGAGCCACCAGCGCCGACGAGATCATATCGTCGATATCAAATTGAAGCTGTACGGTTTTTGCAACGTAGAGATTCAGCTCTCTTCGTGATTGAGTAAGGGTGCTATAGATGTCAGTTACAAACTGATCAGATAATTTTTCATCAGGTCTGTCGTCGAGCTTCGAAATCAATTCGCGAATTTGTCCAATGGTCAGTTCCAGTAATTCCCGATCCTTTGAAACTGAGTCCGGCAATTTTTTTGGTATCCGCATCAATGCCGCAAGCGGAGTTCGAAGATTGTGGCGAACCTGCTGTGCTACTTCGCTTTTAACGAGCTGCTTTTCTACTTCGAGGTCTTTCCTAAACTGCTCACTTAGCCGTCGCTTCATAAACTGAGTTTGCGGAATCGAAACAAGATTTAAGATAAGCCACAAATAAAACGCGTAGGGAACCAAGCTAAAGCGATCAAACTCAAAAGTGATTTTATCAGATGAAATTGAAGATAAACTGACCTCGACCGGGACGGTTATCGAGTCCGTGGTAAGTGACCTCAGAAATCCAGTGTCGCTAAAAACCTCAGCTTTCGGTGGTAAAACAAATGAGCGGCCAGGTTGCTCAGACTGGTAGTGAATCTTTTCAAAATTAGCTAGGCGCGCTTCTTGTAAGATCAGACTTGCCTCTCGAAAGTCGTCTAGCTTGACCATCCTTGAAAGAAAACGCGTTGTTTCTTCGGCGACGGATTGAACATGAAGCGCGTTTAGCACAACGGACAATCCGCAAAAAATCAATAAGCCCAACGCCGAAATGACGTACTGTCTTTTTTCAAATTGCTTTATCCGCTGTGCAGGAGTTTGGTTCACTGAACTTCCCCCTGGGCTTGCAAAACAAATCTTGAAGTTCTCAGCGGCGCATCTTTTAAGATTATTATCAGCGAATGAAAAACTTCGACATTTTTTAAAATTGGAATTTGAAACGCACCAATTTGTTCGCCGTAGTTTTCTTTTTTTTCTAGAAGGGGAACAATCTTCTCTAAAAAATTAGAGTCGATGTGCCATGGGGTAGTCGGTTCAACAATTTCAATGTTAGCGTCCTTCTCGATAAGCCAAGCAAAATTAGGCAGGGCCTCAAGTAATGATCTACGCAGGCAATTATCTAAGGAATCTGAAAGTGCAAATCCCAACGACCGCTTTTGGCTTGGAACTGATTCAATTGAACAAACGACTCCAAAAATATCATCAGGAGTCGCCATTCGATAAAATGAAACTTCTGAATTTGAATTTTGATTCCGAAACTTTTCGGCCAACTCACAGTTTGCTGTGAGTTTTTGAAATGGCGTATGAGTTTGAATATGTTTTTCGAGATAAAATCTTTCGAGCGCTTCAAATCGTGCATGAGGCATCGGATCAATAGTAGCCGCTGCTGCAAAGCCAACTGAATCAAATCCAAAATTTTTACAGATGAGTCTTTCGATTGCTTCTGCGACTGATTTTTCTAAAGCGATATCTCGGCGCGCATCAACACCCCGCCCTTCGGCCTCAATACCATTCCATGTTACGACGGTTGAAAAATCAAACAGACCAGAAAGAAATCTTTCCGGCCAACTGAACTCCTTAAATCTGGGGTTCAGTGCCTGACGATTCGAATAGAGCCAAGCGGCTAACGAAGTTTTATTCGCCATAACTGATTATTCGCATAGAGTTCAGATAATTCCATTTTCCAAGGTTTTCTTACTAGCGCAGCATAAGGCGACGCGATCAAAGGAATAATTGCTGGTTCAGATAAAGCGTGAAAATGCAGATCCTTTAACTTATGAATTCGCAAAGCCTTATCGTCAGTTGCCATGTAATCAGCTAACCACGCGGTCCGTTCGGACTTTTTCAACCCCAACAGTCCAGCGTTCAAAGAATAGGAAATCAGACTGATGTCTTCCATGAAACCAGTGTCAGTTGTCGCAACCCACGCGTGGGGAATGTCATTTTCTTTGTCGTACTTTTTAAAGTCAGGCACGTTGGTTTCTTGGTAGCAGTCGGCTTCAGGCAATTCTTTATTAATCGCAGAAACCCATTCTTGAATCGCTCCTCGCTTGATGACGCCGAGTTTAAAATGTTTTTTAGGAGCCACGAGTGTTTGCGTGCGAACTTTTTGAAGACGTTCCTGTTGTTCGACTGTCAAACCGCCTTCGCCAAGACTCGGGAAGAATTCAGCCCGCTGCTCGAAGCCTGGGACATTCGGAAAAATACTTGAAAATGCTACTTTCATTCTCTCGCCAATAAAACGGCGTTCCGCAGGAGAAAGTTCTTTTTGCCCGCGCTCAGTGAAAACAATAAAAAGGCTTCGAATCTTCATAGTGACATGACTTTCGAAATCTGAATTCTTTGCGGCAAAGGCGATCAGTTCATCTGCTTTCGACGCATCAACAGTGGTTAGATGGTCTACGCGTCCTTCCTTCAGAGCTACTAGGCTTGCACCTTTTGTTGCTGAATCTGTCGGAACAAGAATTATTTGTTCGGGAACATCATTTGTCGCAAAGTAGTGATGCTTATTCAATTGAAGACTAATATTTCCGTTTCCGTCATCTTCAGCCACTGAATAGGGACCACTTGTTTCGGCATAGTTGATGATCTTCAAAGTTTTTGGATCAACACTTGATTGCGGAATGATTGCAAAATCAATCGCACCCAGCATCGGCAATAAAAATGACTTTCTTCCTTTGGCACTTAAAAATACGTGCTCGTTATCTTGTCTGATACCAGGACAAGGATCTTCAACAGTTTTTAGTTCAATGCCAGGGCATACGATGTCTTTGAAATTGCCGTGAGTATTTCCAGATAAAACGAGCAGTCTTTTAAGCGAGAAAACCACATCGCTCGGAGTGATAGGTGCGCCCGAAATGGTTTTTAAACTTTTTCTGATCGTAAGTTTTAACTCGTCGCCAACCCAATCAACTTTTTCTGCGACTCCGGGCTCAATAGAGCCATCCTTCGAAATTTCGACAAGCGGAGAAAACATATTTTCTAAAAAAATGTACTCGTAGTCGAGATTGATATTAGTTGGCTCATATGCTGTGGCCTTCAGTTTGACTGGAAAGGCCACTCTCAATGTTTTGTCTTTATGTGTATTTCTCATAGAGAGAACTCCTCCGACGGCTAGCACCAAGCCGAGTAAAATAAAATATTTGATGTTTGCCGTTTTCATATAATCCTACTTTGTGATGCCTGAAGCGCCAACGCAGATTGTGGTAGGATGCGTACCGCCACGTTCAATGTGTCCCTCTGCTTCCAGAACGCTTAAAATATCTTCGTCGAATTGAACGCACTGATTTTGCGACGAGACCAAAGTTTTTGTATTGCCGAGAATCCGAATTGCCCAGGCAATTTGCTGCTTTTCCAGCGCAGTTAACTTTTGCGCATTTTGAACGTCGGCCAGTGCCGTGAGATTTCCTCCCAGTAGTCCTGCCAGAATTAACATAATAGATTTTTTCATACTTCGACCTCCTCGTCGCTTGATCGTTTTAATTCAATTCCATATTTTTTCATTTTCTCTCTGACTGTGCTGCGACTGATCGCAAGCATTCGAGCAGCCCCTGCAATGGAGCCACTTTCTTCAAGCGCCTTGAGTACAATTCGTTTTTCGTCGGTCATCTGACTGAATTTCAAAGTCGTCAGATCTGGCGCCTTCTTTTTTCCGGCGGCTAGGTCACTTCTTGTTTTGAGTAAACTCGCATCCAGATGGTCACCCGACGATAGATTCACCAAAAATCGAATGCAGTGCTCAAGCTCTCTGACGTTCCCTTGCCACGGTATTCTTTTAAGTTCTTCGACAGTAGACTCAAGAAGAATTTTATTTTGATTTGTTTCTAAGTTTGTTTTTTCAAGAAAGGCTTGCGCCAAAATCGCGATATCTTCGGGACGCTCGCGAAGCGGTTTGATCGTGATTGGCAACACATTCAGTCGAAAGAAAAGATCTTCCCGAAATAATTTTTCAGCAATGAAAGCTTCTAAAGGAGCATTGGTCGCAGCGATCAAGCGAAAATCAATTTTGCGGCTCTCGGTTGAGCCAACAGGCGTGATACATTTTTCTTGAAGCACGCGTAGCAAACTCGACTGAAGGTGTTTCGCCATATCGCCGATTTCATCTAAAAAGATAGTTCCGCCACTGGCAGCCTCAAAGAAACCTTTACGGCTGCGGGCTGCTCCGGTGAAAGCACCTTTTTCGTGGCCAAAGAATTCGCTTTCGATCAGATTTTCTGGAATAGCCGAACAGTTGACGGCAATAAAAGGTTTGCCACTTCTAGCTGAGTGATTGTGAATCGCGCGGGCGACCTTCTCTTTACCTGTCCCGTTTTCACCTCTGATCAGCACGGAATCGTTTGATGGCGCAAATTTTAAGACCAGTCGGGCGACTTCGGCCATGGACTCAGAGACGCCCACCATCTGGACACTTTCGATCAGTTTTCGATTTTCCGAGTGGGTTGAAATTGAAATGGGCTTTGTACGGCGTTCGACCTCACGACAAGCCCTGTGGAGCAGTCCAAGCAGCTTTGCATCGCCAATGTCCTTTTCGATGAAGTAAACGGCTCCTGACTCAAGCGAGCTATTGTGAGCGGCTATAGAGTCATCGCCCGAGAAGGCAAAGACTGTGAAGCCCGAATCCAACTGTTTGAGCTGCCGGATGGTTTCCGGACCGCCGACGTCTGGCATGTGGAAATCGACGAGGGCCAAAGAAAAGGGGATCACCTTCTGGCGGACTAGAGCAACGCCTTCATCGCCACTGGCAGCGGCGCGAACGAAAAAACCTTCGTCAGATAGGAATGCTGACATTGAAGCTCGAAAGCTCGCGTCGTCATCAATAAGCAATATGTTGTGTTGCACCCCTGTACCCCCGTCATATGCTGGTAGTACAAATACAGTGCCTACACTTTGGGCGGTGATTTATATTTAAAAATCATTAAGACCTCATTTAATGATATCTGAGCTGTCTTTTGCGCGTATTGCAGGGTAAAAACTGCATGGTCGTTTTGTCCCCAGCAGAGTCGTTTAGCGTAAGTGTTTAATTGTAAGGGCGATTTTCTAATCTCTGGGTGGCGATTGTCCGCCACCTTAATAAAATAGCGTATTTTGAAAATCACATTTTGAATCTTCCTAAAGACTTCTCATAGAATTTCCAGTGAACAACTTTTTGAGATCGCGCACATAAATCTGCAAAAAATTTCGAAAAAAATATCTTTCCAATTTCTTATTCAAGCGACGCTTTGATGAGCTTGATCTTCGTTTCGGTGTTCGTTGGAAGGTCAAGAAGATGGCGAATAGTTGCTTCAATTGAATCATCAACTTTCGTTTTAATTCGATCTGGCCGAGAACTCAGCTTGGAAGGCCTATTCTTATTTCTACTCCCAGGTGGGCGGCCTCGCTTTTTTCCATCAACTTTACTAATATTGGACATTTCGTCTCCTGCTCAGCGGTTTAGGCAGTCTTTTCGCATGAGCGAACGGTGATTCAAAGTGTTTGTTCGCAAGAGAAATTTATTCCAACGATACCATGACTTTCTATTTTTTACCGAGATTACAATTGTTGATCCCAATCATAATTTTTGTATATTAACTACCTTAGATAGCTCAGCGCTCCGGCACAATTCGTTCACTACCTCGTACAAGAATACTCGCAATTGAGCTACCTTCTAGTTGAAAAGGCGCTTTATATGCCTCTGTAAAGCGATAAACTGAGTGGCAGGCAATACAGCTATTCATTGTACTGCTCAATTGCTTAATTGTATGTTCTGGATTTCTGAGCTTAACGGCATCATCAGCGATTTCATCAAACTTTTTACGGGTATCGAATCCCAAAGCTTTCATTGCGGCCGGAAGTTTGCGAAATAACGACGCCGGCGTATCCGCTTCGGCAGACATTCCGGAAATTTTTGCAACCCGGCTAACTTCTTCGAAGTTTTTTGCAGATACAGCCTCAAGGATAGACTGAGTGCTCTGCAACCAAGTTCTCATCTCGAGCAATAATGCGTTACGCTCATCCTTTGTAAGCTGGACAGCTAGCCTTCCATCTTCAGACGGTTTAACTTCACCTACTGTAAATTTATAAGAAAACGCAGCAACGATAATAGATAAAATAACAACCAAAGACCAACTTACTTTACAAGTTTTCACAATTAACTCCTGATATATAAGTTAAATATAGATCACATTGCTCTCTAAAGAACTACATTTTTGTACTGTCAATTTTCCTTTGTTCTGGAATTGACGCGAGGCCCGTTAAACTCATAATACAATCGATTGAATTAGTGATACAATCGTGCAATAATTAATCATGAAGAAGAATGGTAAAAAAACCACAATTGTCCATTCAGATAAAGCGCGTGAACTACTCATCCAAGCCGCCAAGAGCCTTTTTGGAAAGAAAGGGTTTGATGGCGTCTCTGTTCGAGAAATTGCCGATGCAGCAGACGTTAATTTCAGTCTTATCCGTTATTATTTTGGCGACAAAGTAGGAATCTATAGAGCCTGCTTAGATCTTTACGGAAATGCTCGATTGAGTTCCGCTGTAAGAATTCTTGAGCCCGTAGCTTCCGTGGAAGAATTTAAAGTTCGCTTGAAAATTATGATTCAAGAAATCATCGACTCGCTTCAGCAAGATCCTGATTTGAGTCGGATGATGATGCGAGAAATGGAGTCAGATGAGCCGATAGCCGCAGACGTCATCAGATCTACGTTAGTAAAAATGGCCGAAGCCTTTGTTTACTTCTTCACAACAGCACAAAAAAAAGGAGTTTTACGGAAGGACATAAATCCGTTGTTCCTAACGCAAGTTATCCAAATGACATTAAGCCACCTTGTACTTACGGATCGAGCAAGGGGGCAGTTTTTCAATATGTCGATTAAAAACTCACTGAATAAAACTGTGCTCATTGAGAGTCTACACGCGCTTATTTTGAATGGAGTTCTTGAGCGTCACCCAGGAAGGAAATCATGAATAAATTAAACCACGAAAGACCTTGGTGGGTCTATGTGTTAGGAACATTTTTAGTACTGTTTGGGCTTTTAACAATTAAAGAGGGCGGTTCAGTCTTGTTCTTTGACTCTGCCGCAAAAGCTGAGACCGGCAACTATGTTCCCTTTGTATTATGGTTTAACTTTATAGCGGGCTTTGCCTATGTCGCGGCAAGTATCGGTATCTTTATAAATGCAAAATGGACCAGCCGTTTATCTGTCATTATCGCGGGATTTTCTGCAATCGTTCTGGTAGCGCTCTTTGTACATATATTCGCTGGCGGACTTTATGAGACCAGAACATTGGTTGCAATGACATTAAGAGCTTCTATTTGGACATTTGCATCTCTCCTTTTAATAAAACATAAACATTTACAACTAAGGAGTCCAATGTGAGCACAAGCAGTTCAATTAAAGACATGGTCCCATACAAACAAGAGGGAAAATCGGTCAATGTTCTCTTTGCAGAAGGTTTTAAGGCTATAGGCATTGGGTTAATGGCAAAGCAAAAACTTGAAAAACACAGCACGGCGACACCGGCATTTCTGTTGGTTTTGGAGGGACGTGTTGAGTTTCAGATTGGTGACGCGAAGTCCATAATGAACAGCCAGGACTTTGTTAAAATCCCGCCAGATCAAGAGCATGAAATTACTGCGTTAGAAAATTCAAAAATGATTTTAATTAAATAATAAGGGGGCGGTTATGCACGGAAAGAAAAATATTGTAGTTGGATTATTCGTTATGTCTGGCTTTATGCTGTATGGTTTTTTGCTTATCTATTGGCGAGATTTCGCAACTGATGCCGCAGAGTGGGCGGCGGCGTATGGCAATGGGAGGCATTTCGAGGCCAGGCTTGCGCATGTGCACGGCAACCTCTTTGCTCTTCTAAATATTTTGATTGGTTATCTTCTTTTCAAATTAGACATCGGTGATCAACAAAAGAAAATCGTGTCGTGGTTAGGCGTTGCGGGCATTTTGATGCCTGTGGGAATTTTAATGGAACTTATTCTTGGCGCATCACCCATCTTTGTCTTAGTTGGCGCGGTCAGCATGACAGCGAGTGTGTTTTTATTGGGAGTATTTGTGATGAAATCGAAAAAAGTGATTTTGTAAATATATAGAAGGAGAAGAGTTATGAGAATATTTTTAGTGTCGACTATCTTGAGTTTTGTTTTCAGCAGCCCGAGCTTTGCTGCCGAAAACAGTCATCATGGCCATGGGGCTAATTCCAAAGCGACAGAAACAAAGTCATCGAAGAAATTTATTGCGGATGATGCTTTGAAAGAGCGAATGAACGCTATTTTAGGAACGATGGAAAAGTTAAGTAAAAATGGGTCAGTCACCGAAAAGAAAAAGCTAGTAGTCGCAACCGGCAGTAGTGTGGAATCTGTTGTGCACGATATTTTTAAGAGCTGTAAATTGGCTCCGGATGCAGATGCTGCAATCCATCCCATATTGGCTCAGATTCTTGATGGCGCCGCTATGTTAAAAAAAGGCGACGAAAAAAATGGGCACGAAAAAATACACAATGCTCTTTTGAAATACGAAGAGAATTTTGAACATGTCGGCTGGAAACACAGTCGTTCTGAATAGCCCGTCCAACAGAGATGAAATAGCCGAAAAGGATATATTATGGCCCTGATTGAATTGAAAAACGTTAACAAAAAATACCAAAGTGGCGAAGCCGTAGTAAATGCAGCACGTGATATCACTTTAGAAATCTCTGAAGGGTCTTTTGTTGCCTTCGTCGGACCATCAGGAAGTGGAAAGTCTACTTTATTAAATCTTGTTGGCTGCTTGGATATGCCAACCTCAGGAAGTATTTCGATTCTTGGAACAAAAGTTGATTCTCTTGATCGTGTGGCGCGAGCAAAATTCAGAGGCGATCACCTCGGATTTATATTTCAGAACTTCAGTCTTATTCCAGTTCTCACAGTGTACGAAAATATTGAATACCCCCTAGTAATGGTTAAAAATTTGCCCAAAGAAGAACGACAGGAAAAAGTGCGTTCGCTCCTTGGAAAAGTAGGCATGCTTGACCAGATGAATAAATATCCAAATCAGATCTCAGGTGGACAGAAGCAACGCGCAGCCGTTGCGCGCGCTTTGGTTGCAAATCCAAAGATTGTTCTGGCCGACGAACCGACAGCAAATCTTGATAGTGAAAGCGCGATGCAGGTCATTAAAGTCATGCATCGCATGCAAGAGGAACTCGGGACAACCTTTATCTTTTCTACTCATGATCAAAAAATCGTCGAAGAAGCGGAAATAATTTATCATCTAAAAGACGGCGTAATCGTTGATCGAATAGATAGAAAGTTGAGGGCGTAGTGTATATGTCGACTATCTTAAAAATTGCTGTCAGAAATTTAACTCGCTACACAAGAAGAACTCTTTTGACCGCCACCTTAATCTCTATCGGTGTTATATTCGTTATCGTCTTTGGAGGGCTCGCCTCTTCATTTAAAAATTCAATGATTAATGTCATTACCGGTTCACTTTTGGCAGATATCCAAATTCATAAAAAAGGATACGTGGAATCTATTGATAATCTACCTCTCAATATTTTTTTGAGTACTGCGGAAACTACTGAGGCCACTAAAATTATTAGCGGTAACCCAAATGTTGTCGCCTCTAGTCCTCGGATTAAGTTCAGTGCCATGTTAAGCAACTACGCACAAACTTCCGGCGTAAGATTAATAGCCATTTATCCCGATAAAGAAATTAAAACCTGCCCCGATCTAGCCCAGCGAATAAAAGGCAGAAAAGATTTAAGTTCAATTGTAAATCCCGGCGAAATTTTAGTTCCTGAGCTTCTTTTTAAGGGACTTTCCCTTAAGCTAGGCGACGAAATTGTCGTAGTCGCAACAAATCGTGATGGCGCAGTAAATGGGGTTACGCTTCGCGTGGCGGGCTACTCAGAAGGAGTCATGGGCCCATCGGGTAAGGATGGATACATTCATATTGAAGATGCCACAAGTTTGCTGAGAATGGAGACTCCTGAGATTTCAGAGATCGCAATCAAACTTAAAGAATTCAAATATCTTTCGGGTAGCTATAAAAAATTAGCTGACACTATTAATGGTGATACCTTCGAAGTTCACACTTGGGAACAGCTGACGCCATTTTCGACGATTGTCAAAATTGTCGATGTTTTGATTCTTATGGTGCGGGTGATTTTAACATCCATCGTTCTCGTCAGCATTATGAACATTATGATGATGTCAGTTTATGAGCGGATTGGCGAAATTGGAATGATCGCGGCCCTTGGAACTCTTCCAAAGCAGATACTCTCAATATTTTTCTTAGAGGGAATTCTGCTCGGACTTATTAGCACAGTGGTTGGGGTTATTGTTGCGGTAGTTATTCTGAGCATCTTAACCATTACAAAACTGGAATTTAAATTTGGTTCAATGAATATCGCACTCACTCCCGGCATACCATGGAGTGAAATGTTGATTACAGTAACAATTGTCATGGTTATATCAGCAATCGCGACACTGCAGCCGGCAATAAAGGCGTCAAAGCTAGAGCCTGTTGATGCCCTTGGGCACGTTTAAAATTGGAGGTTATATGAAAAAATCTGTTTTTGTTTTAGCGTTGATATTTGGAATGAATTTTCCGGTTGATTCGTCTGCACTTGAAACGGCTAATGAACTTTTAAAGCGCGTTGATAGCAAACTTATGCCCGAAAGTTATGAGGCCTATCGGCGTCTAATTAACGAAGAGCCTAACGGCAAAAAGAAAGAATATACTTTTTTTACCTTAAAAAAAGGAACTGATAAAGTTGCATTGCTCTATCTTGCGCCAGCTAGCGAAAAGGGTCGTTCAACTCTTCGGCTTGGCGAAAACATGTGGCTCTTTATTCCTAACGTAAATAAGCCCGTTCGAATTACCAGTCTCCAATCAGTTGTTGGCGGGGTCTTTAATAATGCAGATATTATGGCGGTAGAATACTCCGCCGAATATGATGCCGAGTACGATTCAGAAACATCCAAAGAACGCATTTTGAACCTTAAAGCAAAAAATAAAACTGTCACCTACGATAAGCTTAAAATGTGGATTACAAAAAATGGCGAATATCTTAGAAAAGTTGAATGCTATGGCTCAAGCGGCGTATTAATAAAAACTTTGGAATTTAAAGATGATAAAAGTTTTGGCGGTGGGATTTTTCGTCCTTCAGTGATTGAAACCCATAGCCCCCTATACAAAGATTATCGATCAACAATTATTTATGAAAAAATTCGGGCCAAAAAAATTCAACCTGAAGCCTTTACTTTGCCATTCATGGGCAGATTAAAAGAATTTCAATGAAAAGTGCTCGTCATATTGTTTCTATTCTGTTTTTATTAGGCTCATTCGCGGCAATGGCGGCTGATGAGGTAACTGAATCGTCAATATTATCTGATTCAGTTGCGGCTACCTCTGAAGACAGTCTGGCTAAATTTGAAATCAGCGGCAGTTTAGATACCAAATACTCTATTATAAAAAGTCAGAAATCTTCCTCCTTATACAGGCTTCAAAATTTTGGACAGCCAGCAATCTCCGATGAGCTTTCACAATTTCTCTTGGAGCCCTATTTAAATGGTGACTATGTTACAAAAGATATCAGCTTTCACATAAAAACACATTCAACATATATCAGCGAACAGACGTCGACGAGTGAGCTGATTGAATTAAATGGTTCAGTGAATGCCTTGCCGACACTTACGTTTACTGTCGGGAAAAAAGCTTTTGCATGGGGTAAAGGGTATGCCTTTAACCCTGTGGGGTACGTAAACCCAACAAAAGATTCTGAGAACCCAGAGCTTGCTCAGGCAGGGTTAACGTCTTTGTCTGTAGACTATACCAAAAGTTTTGATTCTGGCGCGCTGAGTACGCTTGGCGTAACTTTCATCTTAGTGCCCTCAAATAAAATTCAAAACCGCTATGGAGAACTATCCCAAACAGATCTGGCGGGCAAAGCTTACTTTTTGGTCAATGACATAGACATTGATATAATGGCCTATAACAGCACAACTGTTGGAAATCATCTCGGGTTTGATTTTTCTAATAATATTTTAACTAATCTCGAAGTTCATGGCGAGTTCTCACAATTTACGAACGCACCGAAAGCGATAATTGATCAAAATACGTTGAGCATCCAAAATAAAGACGGAAACTCCTATTTGTTCGGACTTCGTTACCTTGACTCGTCTGATACAACTGTAATTCTTGAGTATTATCACAACGGAAATGGCCTTGCTTCAGATGAATTCAAACAGTATCTGCAATATGTCGATGCCACGCTTTCCAGCGGTCAAAGTGCTGCTATACAAACAGCTTTAAGTACGTCAAAAAATTATTTTCAAAAGTCAGCACTTATGAGGGATTACCTGTATCTCAAGGTCAGTAAACCCGAACCTTTTAACTGGGTATACTTTACGCCGTCGCTTTACGTGCTTCATAATTTAAATGATCAAAGTTTTTCGGTAGGAATTCCGGTGAGCTATAAGCCATTTACTAATTTTGAATTTATCTTGTGGCCTAGCTTTTTGGTTGGTTCGGCAAGCACTCAATTTGGAGATAAAATACTTTCCCAGCGCCTAGAAACTTGGCTCAGGTATTCATTCTAGAGATAGGGATCAATAAATTGACAGCGACTTAATGACTATACGTAAAAAAATTTGTCAGGAGAAAAAATGGAATTAACTATTCTTGGTGCAGCACGTGAAGTAACAGGTTCCTGTTACCTTTTTGAAACGGATCAGGTTCGTTTTCTCGTAGATTGTGGAATGATCCAAGGTGGGCGTGATTCTTTCGACCGAAATCGTGAAGAATTTAATTTTGACCCAAGTAAGATCGATTTTGTTTTGCTGACTCATGCGCATATCGATCACAGCGGCCTTTTACCTAAACTGACTTCGAATGGATTTTCCGGACCTATTTACATGACATCTGCCACAGCAGAATTACTCGCCGTCATGCTGCCTGATAGTGCGCATATTCAGGAAATGGAAATACAGCAGGCTTTAAAAAGAAAAAAACAGTCAGCACCTCCAATTTATACAATGAGTGATGTCAGTAGCTGTTTACAAAAAATCAAACCGATACACTGTGACAATTGGCTCAATCCTCACCCTTCGGTGTTATGTCGCTTTCGAGATGCCGGCCACATACTGGGTTCTGCAATAATAGAAATCAAGCTAACTGAGGGCTCTACAACTCGAAAAATTGTTGTATCGGGCGATCTCGGACAGCCCGGGCGCCCTATTTTAAAGGATCCGACACCGATTGAAGAAGCTGATATTCTTTTAATTGAATCCACCTATGGCAACCGTCTACATAAAGATTTACTTGGTACGCTTGAAGAGTTAGCCCAGATAGTAGATGACACTTTATATCAAAAGAAAGGCAACGTAATCATACCCGCCTTCGCGGTGGGACGCACTCAGGAAGTAATTTATTATTTGCACCTGTTGACAAAACAGGGACGATTAAGCCACTTGGATATTTTTGTGGACTCACCAATGGCAACGGCAGTAACTGAAATTACAAAACATAATCTAAGACTTTTCGACGAGGAGGCCCTCCTTCTTGCGGAATGGTATGCTCTCGGGAAAAACCTCCCAAACCTGCATTTCGTGGACGATGTTTCAGAGTCTAAGAAGCTCCAAGAGATTCGCTCTGGCGCCATCATTATTTCTGCCAGTGGTATGTGTAACGCCGGACGAATAAAACATCATTTGCAAAACAGCCTGCCAAGGCCGGAGTGCAGTATATTAATTTCTGGATATCAGGCTAACGGTACATTGGGAAGACGACTGGTTAATGGGGATAAGAAAGTGCGAATATACGGTGAAGATATTCCGGTACTTGCTTCAATCCATACACTAGGTGGCCTTTCTGCTCATGCCGATCAAAATGCACTACTGGGTTGGGTAAGTAAATTTAATAAACCTCCAGCGCGTACGTTCGTGATTCATGGGGAAAATATTGCTGCGAACGCCTTTGCAGAACGATTGCAAGAACAAGGTCTTCAGAACGTAATAGTACCTAAACTCAACGAGAGATTTATATTATGAGTAAGGAATGGCTTGATGACCAATATCAACAACGGGTAAAAAAAATTATAGAGGACCCCTCTTATTGCCTAGCCTACGAAGACACAGAACTCATGGCCGATGAGGATTTGCGAGCAGTGCGACTTCAGCTCGAACTTTTAAAGCCAGAAAACTATCTTCAACGTCATCATATCAATTCCACAGTGGTTGTATTCGGCAGCGCACGAATACCGTCCCCAGAACAAGCTCAATCAATACTGGAAGCGATCGAGGAGCAGGTACGGCATAGACCTGACGACGAAAAAATAAATTTAGCAAAATCTCGTGCGTGTCGCGATTTACGTCAATCAAAATATTATGAAGAGGCACGCCGTTTTGCACAGATTATTTCTGAGCGGTTCCAAATAGAGGGCCGAAGAGATTTTGTAGTGGTAACTGGCGGTGGTCCCGGCATTATGGAAGCCGCTAATCGCGGCGCCTTTGAAGCTAACGGTCGTAGCATTGGATTTAATATAACCTTGCCAAATGAACAGACCCCAAATTCCTTCATCACGCCTGGCCTATGTTTTCAATTCCGTTACTTTGGATTACGCAAAATGCACTTCTTGCTGCGAGCCGTAGCACTTGTGGCATTTCCAGGTGGCTATGGCACTTTAGATGAATTATTCGAAGTTCTCACACTTATGCAGACTGGTAAAATGCAACGGGTTCCAATCGTGCTTGTTGGCAAGACGTTCTGGCAGCGAGCCGTAGATTTTTCATTTTTTCTTGAAGAAGGTTTTGTTAATGAAAAGGATATTAATCTTTTTACAATTGTCGATACCGCTGAAGAAATCGTTACGAAAATCCATGAGTTTTATGATGGTAAACCTCCTGTTAAATGTGCCCGCCCATATTAATCTGCGTAAAATTGGAAAAATTGTATTTCTAGTGATCCCGCTCTGTCTTCAGGCCTCAGTTGCCAGCCCGGAAGAATCCAATAAAAACAGCTCAACTATCCAGAACTGTCAGCCTGAGGATGAAATAGGGTTTCGGGGATTCACGGCGAGATTGGAAAATGATACCTTTACCAATACCGATCAGAACTACACCAATGGTTTGGCCGTCACGGCAGTATCGCATGATATCGGCGATAGCCTTAAAACTGAATGCCTGCCCCTGCCATTGCGATTGCATTCAAAATTCATCAAGGCTCTGACTCCGGGTTTTTGGACGCATCCTGATGGCACAACTTCCACATACAATGTGGTTGTCAAGCTCGGTCAGGCTATATTCACACCAAAAGATTTCTCAAGCAGAGATCTAATATTAAACGATCGGCCTTATGCTGGCCTGTTGTATGTTGGAATGTCATGGAACCAACGCAGTAAAAATCCTGAAATGAATTTAGAAATACTCGACACGCGTGAAATTACTCTGGGGATTATAGGACCCTGGTCACTTGCTAAAGAAGCCCAGGATGCTGTTCACGATGCCACTACTGTCCCAAAATTTTACGGCTGGAGTCACCAATTGAACAACGAACCTGCCATACAGCTTGCGATGGATAAAAAATTTAAAAGTTATCAAGGGGATTACGCTTTCGCCCCCGGTTTCTCTGGCGATTATATATCTTCTCTTGGTGTACGCCTAGGTAATATTGAAACGTCCGTTACATTAGGTATCGAAGGCCGTCTCGGTTTGAATCTTCCGAACGACTTCGGCAGTTATACGATTCGCCCCGGCGCCGAAAATCGTCCACCATCCACAGCTTCTCCGGCCGGCCGTTCAAATGGAGCTTTTGGTCCACAATCTGGTGTTCACCTTTTCAGCATTCTGGAAACCAAACTCGTCGCGCGTGATTTCTCGCTTGACGGTAACCTTTTTAGTTCAAGCCATCATGTCACACGCCGTCCGTGGGTGGCCTTTGCTGCGATCGGCGTAAGCCTTCATACCATCATGTTGAAACGTGGCTACAAATTAGCGCTAATGCAGGCCTATCATACATTCGAGTTTGAGGAACAGGAGGCTAATCATGCTTATGGCTCAGTGGCTCTAAGCATGGAATTCTAGATAGTATCGGTTTAAAACTGATACTGAAAATTAATGCCGGAAGAAACATAGTACTGCAAATCGCGGCGAAAATTATTGTAAATCGCAACAAAGCCATTATCCAAAATTCTGAAGTGATATGAGAGAGCATAGCGATTTTCCTGGAATATCAGGGAGGTTCCGAATTCAAGCCCCCATCTGAGGGCCGTTTGGTCGTAGTAAGCCGCATCCGGATATTTTGAAGGAGATTGTAGAAAAAAACGACGACCATCCAATGAATAAATTGTAAATACTCCCACTTGCAGAGGTACCCATATTTTTTCTTTCCATGGAACTCGCCAAAGTGAGTTGCGATACGCTAGATTTGATTGATAATTCCAGCCACCCCCATCAGCTGTAAAGAAACCCAGTGACAACTCAGCGGCGTGGCTCGCATTAAATTCATAAATGCCACCCAAAGCATACTTTCCAAAAAAGCCTGCATGCTCTAGTGAAAGGCTCCATTGTGCAAAAGACATCGAGCAGTTAATAAAAACTGAAATAAAGATTAATTTTTGAGAGTGACTGATACGATTTCTCCAGTTTTCATTTTAGTAATTGAAGCATTCGTTCCCTGAATTTCAATTAATAACCATTCGCTGCCATCTGTCGATGGAGCCTGCAACATAGCCGTACCACTATCTGTCGTCAGATCAAAAATATGATTGTGACCATTTAAAATCAGAATCACCTTTGGGCTTGCGACAATATCAGAGAACATTTGCGCAACATTTCCAGTGAATCGCTCGGAATCGCGTAATTGTGCATGCGAAAAAATGATCACGGGTTTGACTGATTCATCTACAGATTTTTTTAGCCAATCAGGTTTAAATCCCTCAGAATCTTCCGGAACAGCGGAGTGAAAAAAGATAAATCTTTTTGTATCGGATTCGAACCAATAATTGCTGTCACCAAAGGCTTTTCTAAATAAGACAGGCCCCGCTCCGAGCGCATCATGGTTGCCGGTTACACTCAGGGTTGGCCCATTTAAACCGACGAAAGAATCTAGAAATTGATTATATTCCATATTGTAGCCGCTATTTGTAAAGTCCCCTAAATTTACGTTAAAATCCAGATTTGCGGTTTGATTAATCTGAAAAATAATCTGATCGAGCTCTTTGTAATTCAGATGAGAATCGGTGAAAATAGCTATGCGAATCTTTCCGTCGATCTCGATGTTTAATATACGATCCAAAGATTTTTTATTTAAATCTCGTTCTGTACGCAGCAGTTCTTCCGAAAAAGGCGAATCCTGAAGCGGCGCACACGCAATAAAAATAGATGTGAATATAAAGAGTGCAATCACAATGAGTAAGAAGATATTATGCGATTTATTTTTCATAATTCAAACTCCATTAAAAACGCACCATAAAGATCCTTGTTCAGATTTGTTTTTTGACCCTCAGCGGAAAACACGTTTTGCGCTTCGTAAAAAACACGATCAAACGATGTTCCAATCGTGAACCCAACAGAAGTTTGATCAGAAACTTTTGACTTGAATCCTCCTTCAAAATATTTTTCTTCAAAAATCAGGCGCATGTGATCATCAATACGATTAACATGTAAATAGGAGCGACTTGACAGGCCCGCTTTTATTCGCCAGCTCATATGTGCTGAAGTCGAACGAGTTACTTCACCATGAACGCCAACAGGTGTTAAATATACACTTGTCGTCCAAAAGTCTTCATTCGACCAGATAAGTCTCGCAAATGGAAATCCGAAGGTAGCCGAGAAATTTGAACTTGGCTTATAATGAACTCCTATAAAAGGAACAATTTGATTATTTAAAAAGCCCCGGTTTTTTGAACTATTGGCTGCAACAACCCACTGCAGCCTATCTTGCGGCGCAAACTCATAAAATATTGAGACTTCAGTCCAAGTATCACGCGTATCTCTGTAAACTTCGTCACTTGAGGAATTTTGAGCAGTAAAAATTGAAACCGAAGAGCCTTCTGATGCCGTCCGTTTTACTCCAAAACCTGCCGAAAGCGAACGTAGATCACTACCGATAAAAACCGGATTGCGGCCAACAGTCATATCGGCCCGTCCCGAGCTGAGGCTTTCTGCTCCGATGTGTGCCGATGCCGACCATGATTCTGTATTGAAAAGCGGGGCTCTCAGCTTCAGCTCATGAAGCCGAAGCGGTGTTTCTTTGTCTCGGTAGGGCGATGTCCAGATATCCGTACGGCCTTCGATGATCAAACGTAAATTGTGCTTGTCTACCGTTGGAATCATTCCCAGATGTGCGGCCACGCCTATTTTCGGCATCGATAGTCCCACAATTAGCAAAATACCTTTTGAAATTATAAATATAAAGCGAACATATGACATCTTCGATATCCCGGAGCATTTGTTTTTCTTTCCCGTATTTAGACGAGATATACATTTATATTGTATTTTTATACATTTGTATATAGTGTTTATTTATGAGCGCAAAAGACGCAATATACACCGCAGCAATAGAGCTTTTCTCAAAACGTGGTTTCGATGGGGTTTCTATAAGAGATATCGCGACCTTGGCCAACGTGCATTTTGCTAGTATTCGGTATCACTTTGGAGACAAAGAGGACCTATATAATGCCTGTATTTCGAAGCATGGTGAAAGTCGACTCGTGTCGGCAAAGCGGTTTTTGGGTGCAGAGCCTAAGAGCGTTGAAGATATACGCCTTCGCTTAGGATATGCGATTGATGACGTATTCCGAATTCACAATGAAAATCCATTTCTAACAAAACTGTTGCTGCTTGAAGTAGAATCAACGGATCATCGAGCGGATCTCGTGCTAAAAAAGACAATGGTTGCAATGACAGCAACCTATGCCCAGTTTTTCAAGATTTGCCAAGAAAAGAAATTTATCCACAACAATTTAGATCCGCTCTTTATTACTCAATCTCTTATGGGTATTTTGCATCATTTTATGAGGACAGAATCAACCAGGGAACGACTGCTATCCCACAAAAAATTAAAACACAACGATAGCAAAGAACTTATGGTTGAAAACATAATTACCTTATTTCTTGGAAAGAAATAAAAAAATGGAGAACCTATGGAAAACACGAAAAAACTGAAACCTAAAAGGCCACTTTTAATAACCTTGTTATCTATCGTTGCCACTCTGTTCGGAATTGCGACCATAAAAGAAGGTGGAGCTGTTCTCTTTACTGAGGCCGGCAATCAAGGCGCGGGGAACTTCGTCCCATTTGTCTTATGGTTCAATTTTTTTGCAGGCTTTGCATATATCCTTGCCGGGACTATGCTCTTTAGGCTGAAAAGTTGTTCTCGAAAACTTTCCTCTGTAATTGCGATCGCCACAGTCATTGTATTTATGATTTTCGGAGTCCATATTTTAAACGGAGGTGCCTATGAACTTCGAACAGTTGTCGCTATGACGCTTCGATCTGGAATATGGATTGCCATCGCCCTTTTTGCCTTAAGGGCAGATGTGCTTAAACCAATCGATTGCAAATGCTAAGCAGGGGGCAAAAAATGAAATGCTTTCTGATATTAGTCCCTTTGTTCGTTTATACAAGCGGGGCCCTCGCCAAAGACAATTACGCTCCACTGACCCTAGCCGCAGTCGAGCGTCAGGCTTTAGATTCATCGTTTAATGCAAAGACGATAAATGCCGAGCTGGAAGCAGCTCAAAATAGAGCTGAGGCCCAGCATTCCCTTCTCTATCCAAAACTCACGCTGGAAGGAACCTACAAGTATATTACGGAAGTGCCCACTCTCAAATTTCCTGGAGGAGCTACCACGCCTTTTGGCGACCATCAAAACTACTCCATAGGTCCCACAATAACGTGGAACCTTTTGGATTTTGGTTCAACGAGAAAATTGGTAGGTGGGGCAGAAGCATTAAAAGCCTCAAAAGAAGCTGAGAAGGATTTAATTAACAGACAAATACTGCTCGCAGCTCGCTTAGCCTATTTTAAAATTCAACTGAGAGCCGAGCAGCAAAGGTTAGTGACAGACTCTTTAAAACTTGCGGAGTCTCAACATAGAGACATTCAAAATCGAAAAAATATCGGTTCATCAAATCGGATCGACTTACTTGCGGCACACAAAGAAGTATTAAATTTAAAACTTCAATCTCGCCAACTACAGTCAGATCTTTCTTCGGATTTAAGAGATATTTATGCACTTATTGGTCGCAATGAATCATCGCTCGCTCCAGGCCCAGCCGGGATTGACCCTATTCAAAAATCTTTGGTCGCTCTCGGTAAATATGAAGAGGCTTATCTGAGCGATAATGGGTTAAGCCAACACCCCCTCCTGAAAATGCATTCCGCCGCCGCCGAGTCGCTTCGTTTAACATCAGAAAGCTTCAGCGCAAATACACTTCCAAAATTGTCGCTTTTTTTAAAAACATCGATCGACTATCCAAATGGTCCCATTTTAGAAAACATCAATCAAAATACAGTTGGCCTCATTCTAAGTATGCCGATTTATGAGGGCGGTCGGTCCTCAAGTGATGCCGCTGAAAAACAGAACTTGGCCGTCGCAAGCGATAACCGTCGAGAACAAGCCCGAATAGATATTTATCGAGATTGGCAAAAAGCCAAAGACCAACTTAAGGGCCTTCGTGATAAGCGTGAAATTCACGACGACTCAGTAAGGGAAAGTATCGAAAGAGCAAAATTAGTCTATGGATCGTATCGCGCTGGGCGGTCGAGTTTCTTAGAGGTTCAGAGCGCAAATCTACATGCTCTAGAGGCAAAAGTACAAGCCACAACTAATGACGTTCAAATTCTAATTCAACTGGCCTATCTGGCAAGTATCTCTGAGGAGCAATAATCATGAATTCGAAAAAGCCTTTCAATAAAAAACTTTTAATTCCGATTCCATTGATCTTGCTTGCGGTCATTGTTTACCTGGTTTTTGGACGAAAATCAGAATTCCTCTATGTTGGAACTGTCGAGGCGACAAAAATTGACATCTCGTCTCGAATCTCATCCGTAATTTCCGCATTTCCCGCGAGTGAAGGTTCTAAAGTAAAAAAAGGCGACCTTCTTGTTCAGATGGCCTGTGAGGATATTAAGCTCAGCTTAGATTCAGCTAAAAAAGATTTTGAACGCGCCGAAAGACTTTTTAAGCTAGGCTCCCTGTCTCAGGAAAATTTTGATCACCTCAAAACAAAAAAAGACGAATCTTCTTTAAAAATGGATTGGTGTGCAATTAGCGCTTCGAAAGACACCTCCGTTCTCAACACCTACCGTGAGGAGGGTGAATACGTAAATCCAGGAACCAAACTTCTCACGTTGGTTAATCTGTCTGAAGTTTGGACCGTTATTTATGTTCCGCAGCTCCTTCTCTCTCAGATATCGACAGGAATGAAAGTGACAGGCTTTCTGCCGGAGCTAAACATGCGTCGTTTTGAGGGCAAAATCTCCGCTATTAGCGATGCCGCCGAATTTACGCCAAAGAACGTTCAAACTCGTGAAGAACGAACACGATTAGTATTTGGAGTGAAAATTACATTTATGAACCCTGATGAGCTACTAAAGCCAGGTATGTCCATAGAAGTTAAGCTGGAGTAGAAATGCAACAGAACAGCATTGGAATCAAAGTTCTGAATATCAAAAAAAAACTCGGCATTAACCAGGCCCTCAATGGAATTTCCACAAATTTTGAAGAAGGACTTTTACATGGCGTCATTGGTCCAGAAGGTGCTGGAAAAACAACGCTCCTAAGAACTCTGCTCGGCCTCCTAAAACCAGACCAAGGGGAAATTCAATTCACAAATCGCGGTGATTTAATTCAGTACAAAGATATTCGTTCGTCAGTTGCCTATATGCCACAACAGCAAAGTCTTTACGCTGACCTTTCAATCTCTGAACATCTTGATTTTTTCTGTGACCTCTATCAAATTCCAAGTGCCATTTATCAAAAACGTCGAGAAGATCTTTTACACATTACTCGCCTTGACAAGTTTATTGACCGACCGGCAGGAAAGCTATCCGGCGGGATGTATAAAAAACTTGGTCTGATGTGTGCATTACTTCAATCGCCCTCGGCAATTTTATTGGATGAACCCACAAATGGGGTCGACCCAATAAGTCGACGAGAATTCTGGGACTTACTTTATCGCCTTTCAAAAGAAAAAATACTCATCATTTTTGCCACAGCCTATATGGACGAAGCTGAACGCTGTGATCGCGTCCATGTTTTATCGTCGGGTTCTCTCATCGCGGAAGGAACTCCACGCGGTATTCTAGAGCAAGAAAATGTTAAAAACTACGACGCCCTTTTTTTAAAAAAGACCGCTGAAGGCCTATTGTGAAAAACCTGAGTACGGTTTCGGTCGATGTATCAGAACTCACTGTAAAATTTGGCGACTTTATTGCTGTTAACAACATTTCTTTTTCTGTGGGCACGGGAGAAATCTTTGGGTTTTTAGGGGCTAATGGCGCCGGAAAGACAACAACTATTCGCGTTTTATGTGGCCTCTTGGTCCCAACCTCCGGCCGGGTTCAAATCTCCGATGTCAGTTCTAATGAAGGCAGTGAGGCGATGAAATCCAAAGTCGGCTATATGTCGCAAAAATTTACGCTCTACAATGATTTAACTGTCGACGAAAATTTCGCATTTACAGCGAGCCTCAGAAAGCTAACCAGTTTAACCCTAAAGAAACGTAAAGACGAACTCCTTGAATTTATCAATTTTTCTAAGCCCACAAACACATTAGTTCGAGATCTTCCAGGTGGAATCAAACAACAGGTCTCACTGGCAGCTTCCATTTTGCATGATCCTGAAATTATATTTCTCGACGAGCCTACAGCCGGCGTAACACCAGCTGCAAGAGCACGGTTCTGGGCGCTTATTCGAAAGCTCTCTGGTAACGGAAAAACCGTTTTTGTAACGACTCACTATATGGATGAGGCTGAGCAATGCGGACGGATCGCTCTTATGCGAGCTGGTGAAATCATCGCTCTTGATAGTCCAGAGAATCTTAAGAAGAATACCTTTCCTGATTCACTCTTCGAACTCGATCCCAAAGGCGATCTTCCTGAGGACATTTTGAAGCTCATTCAGACCCATGAGGCCATTGGTTCTATTGATAGCTATGGGATGCGGTATCACTTAACAATCCGTGACCCTTTAAAATGGGAAAGCCTTCGTGGGGACCTTTCGACCTCATTCGCAATTCGGGAAATTCAACCATCACTCGAAGATGTTTTCATTCGCTTGGTTGAAGGAGCTGCGAGATGATTTTTGAGTTCAGCTTAAGAAGAGCCCTTTCAATAGCGAAAAAAGAGAAATTTCACATACTGAGAGACCCATTTACACTCACGATGGCAACAATCCTTCCTGTTCTTTTAGTCCTTATTTTTGGATTGGCTATTGAGTTTAATGTTAAAGATATCGGACTGACTGTTCATGATTCAGACCGCACATTTTCATCCCGAAAGCTCGTCGAGGTTTTCTCAAGCTCGCAATATTTTAAAATAAATCAAAATCAAAGTTCTACAGAGAATGCCATAAAGAATCTTGATTCTGATCGTTCAAAAGCTATTTTAATCATTGAACCCCAATTCGAACACAGCCTTCTTTCTGACGGAACTGCAAAAGTACAATTTTTTTTGGACGGCGCTGACAATTCGACTGCTGGGGTTATTCTTGGGTATCTCGGAGGGATTCAACAAGCAGCAACCCTAAAGCTTACGGGTCAGGAAGGCCAACCATTCTTACAATTAAAAACTCGGTATCTTTTTAATCCTGAGCTCAGCAGTCCGTGGTTTGTCGTTCCAGGCCTAGCTGTCGTTGTTATAGCTATTCTTTCAATTCTATTAACCGCTCTAACTGTTGCCAGAGAGTGGGAAAATGGATCAATGGAACTTTTACTTTCAACTCCCGTTCAACCACTTGAGATAATCATAGGCAAACTTATACCATACACAATCATAGGTTTGGCTGCTGTATTACTTGTCGTGATTGTCGCAATCTTTGGATTTGGCATTCCTTTCGCTGGGAATTTTTTTCTATTTGGACTTGGAAGTTTTATTTTTCTTATCGCCTGTTTAGCCCAAGGTATGTTGATTTCAGTTTTAATCCGCACACAACAGCTTTCAATGCAGGTTGCAATGATTACGGGTCTACTTCCATCGCTCCTACTTTCCGGATTTATTTTTCCATTAGAAAGCATGCCCACAGTATTTCAGAACTTTACATCAATTTTGCCATCAAAATGGTTTATGATAATTAGTCGGGGAATATTTTTGAAAGGCGCTGACCTGATCGATCTTAAAATTCCATTTGTTGGTTTATTTGTTTTGAGTTCGATTCTCATTGTCACGGCCACTAAAAAATTCAAAAAGGATCTGGAACCATGAACCGTTCAACCTTTGCAACTGTAATTGGTTTTTTAAAAAAAGAATTTTCTCAAGTGTTACGTGACTCGCGGATGCGCATAATTCTTCTTGTTCTTCCCGTATTGCAAATGGCGGTATTTGGCCTTGCAATTTCTACGGAAGTTAAAAATATAAAACTCGGCACCATTTATAACCCAAATGATACTATTCTGAGGCGCATTGAAGAAAGAAGTTTTTCTTCAAAATGGTTTATACCAGCAATTGGCAGGGGGACTTCCAATGACGCGAATGCCGACCCCCTTGAACAAATTCGCTCTGGTCGGGCTGACGTTGTTTTAATATCTCCTCCAGGTGGTCTTACAAAAGACATCGAACGCGGCGAGCGTAACGTTCAACTTTTAATAGATGCATCAAATGTTATTCGTGCACAAAGTATCGAGCGTTACATGCAATCAATCATCAATGAAGTTCTTCGTGATGAATTTCAATTGACGGTAACGTCACCCGTTATCTTCGATGTGCGAATTCTTTATAATCCTTCACTTGAAAGTGCAATTTTCATGGTACCCGGGACCCTAGCGATGATTTTATGTATTGTAACGATTCTTCTGACAAGCATGTCCATCGCCAGAGAAAAAGAAATGGGAACATTTGAAATGATTATTTCAGCTCCGGTCAAAACCTGGGAAGTCCTTCTCGGAAAAACGATACCATTTATTATCATTGGGATGATTAATGCGGCCTCGATTTTCATGTTTGCTATTTTGGTATTTAAAGTCCCGATGAAGGGATTTTATTGGCACCTTGCCATCGCAACATTTTCATTTATTGTGACCACAGTTAGTATTGGGACACTCATTTCAACGTTCGCCAAAAACCAACAGCAGGCAATGATGGGTGGCTTTATCTTTTTGCTGCTTTCAAATCTTTTGGCTGGAATTATGTTTCCTATTGATAATATGCCCGTATTTATGAAAGTTGCGGCGTATATGAATCCGATGACTTATTTCGTTAGGCTTGTTCGAAACATTATGCTTAAAGGCGGATCGCCAGAGCTGATCTGGAGCTACATTGGAATTTTGGTATTAATGGCAGTCTTAACCGCGATAGTGAGCTACAAGCGATTTCATCATACATTGGATTAAAACTATGTCAGTACATCTAAAAGAATTTAAACTCATGAGTCTTCTGCTTGCAGTTTTTTTTTCAACCAACGCCTTTGCTAGTGATTCTGAAGAATTCAAATTCCCAAATGAAACTGTGGTTGAAAGTGAAAAACTAATTCTCAATGGCCAAGCGATTCGGAAAGTGACAATTTTTAACATTAAGGTGATGATGGTCGGTCTTTATTTAAAAACAAAATCTGATAATTCGGAGCAGATTCTTTTAAGTAAAACTTTAAAGCAAATTCAGATACGATTTCTAAGAAATATTGCATCTGAAAAAATATCAGGAATGTTGCGAGAGCAGTTGGTAAAAAAGTGTCTGAGTGAATGCATTGCCTTAAAATCTAAAGCTGATCATCTTGGTCAAATGATGATTGATTTTAAGGCTGGAGACTCACTCACTTTTATTTTCTCAAACGAAGAAGTTAAGCTCCTAACAAACAATAACGCTTCTGGGACGATTCAGGGTAAACATTTTTCCAATGCGCTGCTCTCTCTTTGGATCGGTGACAATCCAATTGATGATAGCCTCAGAAGAGGACTACTTGGTGCATTTTAAATGCTGCTGGTTTTGATCTTGATTGAGCGTAATTGCAGGTAAGAATTAGCATTCAGATACAAAATCTTGGTCACCAGTGGTGAGAAGCGAAACGAAGGATAAGGCTCGCAAGTCGCGAGACCTAGAAAATGCGGGCTCTCTTTTGTTGAAATAGCAAAGTCGCTCAAACTCAGTAAATCTCGAATATACGAGTTGCTTCGAAACAAATAGACGAAGCGTCTGGAAGGACGCTTACGGGTTTTGCTTTGATGCAGTTTGGGCAACCGAGCTGCTTGGCTTTTCTTTGAAGAATCTAGGCGATCCCCATGTTGCGGCGCGTGATTCATACACGACTTTAGCTTGAGCCCTCCAGATCCAATTCTGTAAAATTTCAAGTCGCCCACTGGCCGCGAACACAAGGACTACGCCAACAACCCACGCAAAAAGTTTATCTAAGTTCATACTGACCTCCATTTTTGATAATTAAAATTTTCTGTTCAAAACGCTGCACGATATTTCGAATAGCAGCCCAACTCCATTTTTTACCTTCACGGGATTTGATTTTATGTTTATCCAACTCTTGATTGATTTGATGGATGGTGCGTCCGTCAGCCCACATCCGATGGATCTTGAGCAACACAGGAAATTCAGTTGGATGTTTAGTTAGAGCGCCTTCGAAGTAACAGAATCCATAAAATGGCCTAGCGCCGGATTTAGCTTTCTGTTGCAGCACTGCCATCCGTGTTGTCACAGTACGGGCGGGTCTCATGTTAATTTTGCTCTTTTTTAGGATCTTCAAAATCTTCTGTTTTGAACAAGAATAGAGGCCAGCGATGTCCGACGCAGAACTGCCAGAAAGGTACTTTTCGACTATTTCCTTGGAATAATCGACCCTTTCTGAGATACAGATTTGAGTGATTCCAAGGGGTTGCATTCGTTTGGATATTGATGCGCTTGGATCACCATGTAGAAGTTTAGATCTGATCTGACACATCTCGGATAGCGAGAATGTGGAAAACTCAGTTACCCTTTTGTTTAGCAAAAAACAAACAAGATCAAAACGATCTAGAAAAGGTAACTGAATTTATGCA